>JACQHS010000139.1 GCA_016198915.1 Candidatus Omnitrophota bacterium | reverse complement strand
TCCGGCCGCGATCTCAACGAACTCGCCGAGCCGTTACCGCTGTTGGGCAGCCTAGTGGCGCTCAAAGCGCGCGGGCTGCTTCCGGAGCCGCCGAAAGCCGAAGAGGACGAAGAGGTCCCCATCAGCCTGGAGGAGTTGGAGCGTCGACTGAAGGAATACGAACAGTTCAAGACGGTGGCCCAGCTGCTGGCCGAGCTGCACGCGCTCCAGCATCAGCACTTCACACGGGCGCGCCAGCAGCTGCCCGAGGGCCAGGACGAGACGCTCGAGGAGGAACCGTTGGAGGTCGGGATCACCGACCTCATGAGCGCCTTCGCCAAGGTGTTGGACAAGGCGCAGGCGCCGGTCTATGAGGTCACGGCCGAGCCCTGGACCGTCGAGATGAAGCTGCAGGAGTTGCGGCTCCTCATCACGGTGAAACGCCAAATTCGGTTTCTCGAATTGTTCACGCCGGAGAAGAGCAAACTTGAACTGGTGGTGACGTTCTTAGCACTCCTTGAACTGATGCGTCAGCGCGCGGCGCGCGCGGTCCAGGAGCGGCACTTCAGCGAGATTCTCATTACGGTCTACGAGCGGCGTACACGAGCACGTGAGCACTCAGCGACAACCGGAGTCCCCGATGGACGAAGCGCAGGCCAAGCGGATCATTGAAGCGCTCTTGTTTGTCTCAGGCCAACCGTTCGCGCACAAGCGGCTGACGGAACTGCTGCCGGATCTCTCCGGCGAGCAGATCCGGCAGTGCCTCCAAACACTCAACGACGAGTACACCGCCTCGAAGCGGGCGTTTCAGATCCAGGAAGTCGCCGGCGGCTACCAGTTCGTCACGCAGCAGGACTTGGCCCCATGGATCAAGCGCGCACTCCAGAGCCCGAAACCGGATGCGGTGAGCATCGCCGCGATGGAAACCTTGGCGATCATCGCCTATCGCCAGCCGATCACCAAGGCGGAAATCGAGGCGATCCGCGGGGTCGATGTCACCGCATCGCTGGACACCTTGCTCGAAAAGCGCTTCGTCCGGATCACCGGACGCAAGGACAGCCCGGGCCGGCCGTTTCTGTACGGCACGACGAGCGAGTTCCTGCGCCACTTCGGCCTCAAGTCCATCGAGGCGCTGCCGACCATGTCTCTGCCGACAGTTCAAGAACCTGAGGCGGCGATCGTACCCTCGGATGCGCAGTAAGCTTTCGGGTGTCCGTCGACGGATCGACCGTCTCGACGCGCGGCTCCTCCGCCTTCTCAACCAGCGCGCGCGCCTCGCCCTGGAAATCGGCCGGATCAAGCAGCGGCGCAAGTGGCCGGTGTTCGACGCCTATCGGGAAGCCTTCGTCCTGCGGCGCGTCACTCGCGTCAATCGCGGACCCCTCTCTGCGCGGGCGATCCGTCATGTCTTTCAGGCGATTCTGTCAGAGTGCAGACGGCGGGAGCGGAAGTAATGCCAACCATTGCGTACCTTGGTCCTGAGAACACAAATACGCATCTAGCGGCTTTAAAGAAGTTCGGCCGCGGCGCGCGCTACCTCCATGCGCCGACCGTCGAGGACGTGTTTGAGCTGGTTGAGCGTCGTCGGGCCGACTACGGCGTGGTGCCGATTGAAAACTCCTTGGAAGGCGCGGTGACGCACACGCTGGATCGGTTCATTGATTTCCAGGATACGCCGGTCGAGATCCACGGTGAGATCGAGCAGCCCATTCGCCACTGTCTCATCACCCATCGTGGGGTGACGCTGGGGCGGATTGCCACGGTGTATTCCCACCCGCAGGCGCTGGCCCAATGCCACCGCTGGCTGACCGAGCATCTGCCGCGGGCCCAGCGCCGGGAGACGAGCTCGACGGCCGACGCGGTGCTGGATGTCCTCACCGACCGAGCGGCCAAGCGCTCAGCGGCGATCGGGCGACGGGAGTTGGCGCAGGAGCACCGGCTGGAAGCGATCCCAATTCCTGAAGAACGGGAGAACAAGACGCGCTTCCTCGTCCTCGGGTTGGGCGAGCCTCGGCGAGGAGCGCGCAACAAGACCTCGATTTTGTTCGCGCTGAAGGACAAGCCCGGCGCGCTCCACGATGCGCTCGTGCCGTTCAAGAAAAACCGCATCAACTTGACCAAGATCGAATCACGGCCTTCCAAGCGGAAGGCCTGGGAGTATCTCTTCTTCATTGATTTGGAAGGCCGCGTGTCCGAGCCGCGCGTCAAGCGCGCCCTCAAAGGCCTCAAGGCCTGCACGACCCGCTTCCGGGTCCTCGGTTCGTACCCGCTGACACGATCATGACCACGACGATAGACACTCGAGCGCGCGCGGCGGTGCGCGACCTCACAAGTTACCGGCCGGGCAAGCCGATCGAAGAGGTCAAGCGGGAGCTGAAGCTCGCGTCGGTGATCAAGCTCGCCTCCAATGAGAACGCGCTGGGCCCGTCGCCGAAAGCGGTCGCAGCACTCAAGCAGGCGGTCGGCTCGCTGCACCGCTATCCGGAGTCCACGTGTCCCATCCTGCGGGCCAAGGTTGCCAAGAAGCTGCGGGTCGATCCGGCCTCGTTGATTTTCGGCAACGGCTCCGATGAGATCATCGTGCTAGCACTTCGCGCGTTCGTGGATCCTGGCGATGAGGTGGTGGTCGCGACACCCACGTTTCTCATCTATGAGCTGCAGGCCAAAGCCTGCGGCGCCGAGGTGTCCGTCGTGCCGCTGAGAGACTACCGGTATGATCTCACGGCCATGATGAAAGCGGTCACGCCGCACACGAAGCTCGTGTTCATCGCCAATCCGGACAATCCGACCGGCACCTACGTGACGGCGAAGGAATTGAAGATGTTCCTGGGGAGCATCCCGGATCAAACCGTTGTCTTCATGGATGAAGCCTACTATGAGTTCGTGGAGGCATCCGACTATCCGCAGACGCTGTCGCTGACCGAAGAGCAGTCGCTCATCATCACGCGCAGCTTCTCCAAGGCCTATGGGCTCGCCGGCTTGCGCATCGGCTATGGGATCGCGCGCGAGGGCGTCATTGCGGCCATGGAGGCGGTTCGCGAGCCGTTCAACGTGAACAGTCTCGCGCAAACTGCCGCGGCCGCCGCGCTCGATGACACCGCCTTTCTGTCCAAGACGCGCCGGCTCGTTCAGGAGGGCCGCAGCTATCTCACGAAGGAACTGGATCGGCTGAGCGTACGCTACGTGCCGAGCGTGACGAATTTCATCCTCCTTGAGCTGGGCCCCCGCGCCCAGGACATCGCCCGGGCGCTGTTGTCGCGCGGCGTCATCGTGCGCGAGATGAGCGCGTGGAAGCTCACCGGGCACCTCCGGGTCACCATCGGTACGATGCCCGAGAACCGCCGCTTTATCTCAGCGCTGAAGCAATGTCTGGCCCAGTGAAGAAGCAGGAGGAGTACTCATGATCATTGTCCTCAAGCCAAAGGCCACCAAGAAACAGATCGACCACATCATCGAGCGCATCAAGGCCCTCGGTCTCAAACCGATGGTGTCGAAGGGCACTGAGCGCACCATCATCGGGGTGATCGGTTCGGAGGACGCCCTGCGGGTCCAGCCGCTCGAGGTCATCGCCGGCGTCGAGAAGGTCATCCCGGTCCTCAAGCCGTACAAGCTGGTCTCGCGGGAATTCCGTCCCGAGGACACCATCGTGACGGTCAACGGCTTGAAGATCGGCGGCAAACAGCTCGTCATCATGGCCGGGCCGTGTTCCGTCGAGAACCGCCAGATGCTGCTGGAGACCGCGAAGGCGGTGAAGGTAGCGGGGGCGCAGTTCCTGCGCGGCGGGGCCTTCAAGCCGAGAACGTCTCCGTACTCCTTCCAGGGCTTAGGCGAAGAGGGATTAAAGCTCCTGCGCGAAGCGGCCAAAGCGACAGGACTCAACGTGGTCACCGAGCTGATGGACGTGCGCGACATTGAGCTCGTGGAAAGGTACGCCGACATCATGCAGATCGGCGCGCGCAACATGCAGAATTTCGAACTCCTGAAGGAAGTCGGTCAATCGCACAAGCCGGTGCTCCTTAAGCGGGGCCTGTCGGCCACGATCACCGAGTTTTTGCTCGCCGCGGAGTACCTCCTGAGTCAGGGCAACTTCAACGTGATCCTCTGCGAGCGGGGAATCAGGACCTTCGAGGACCAGACGCGCTTCACGCTCGACCTCAACGCGGTGCCGGTCATCAAGAAGCGGTCCCACCTGCCGGTGATCGTCGATCCCAGCCACGGCACAGGCAGCTGGGAGTATGTCGGCCCGATGGCCAAAGCCGCGGTGGCGGCCGGGGCCGACGGGTTGATGATCGAGGTGCACCCGAACCCTGAAGTCGCGCTCTCCGACGGGCCGCAGTCACTGCTGCCCAAGAAGTTCGCGGCGCTCGTCAAGGAGTTGAAGGAAGTCGCGGCCGCCGTGGGACGAACGCTCTGACGACTGGGACGCAACCGAGGAGTGTCGATGCGAATGTGTGCGGCCGTTGTCGTCGGAGCCTGTGCGCTGCTGACCGGCACCGCGGGCGCTGAGATCCATTCAGACGATCCCGCGGTTCATCTGAATTACGCCACCATTCTGTTCTACAAGGGCAGAGGGCAAATGGGCCAGGGGCAAGCGGACGCGGCCACGGTGACGTTTCAGGAGATGGAAGCCGAGCTCAACCTCGCCATGACGCTGTCTGAGCGGGATGCGGATGACCAGCGGCGCCAGTTGCTCAGAAGCCAAACGGCGTTCCTCTTGGGAGATCTGCACTTTTTTGTCTTCAAGGAGCGCGACAAAGCGAAGGCGTTCTACGAGGAATCGATCAAGAATTTCCCGGAACACCACGGGGCGGCCGAAGCCTTGAAGCGGTTCGAATAATTCTGTGTCATGTGAATGGCACGATTTAATCGCGTCACCATCATCGGGCTTGGCCTCATCGGGGGCTCGCTCGGCCTGGCCATCAGGCGGCGCCGTCTCGCGAAGGTCATCGTGGGCTACAGCCGCAAGCCCGCCACGCTGCGCGCAGCGTCGCGGCGCGGCGCGATTGACCTCGGCACGACAGATCTTCGCGCTGCAGTGCGCCATGCTGACTTCGTTGTGCTGGCGACGCCCGTGGACACGATCGTACCGCTGGCGCGCCGTGTGGCATGTCAAGTACGTCCAGGCACAATCCTGACCGATGTCGGCAGCACGAAAGGCCGCATCGTCCGATCGCTTGAGCGCTCCCTGCCGTGCCACGTGTCATTTGTCGGAGCTCATCCGCTCGCCGGGTCCGAGCAGCGGGGCATGGGCGCCGCGTCCAAGGAGCTATTCCGTGGGTCGGTGTGCATTCTCACGAAGACGCCGCGCACGAACGTGCAAGCACTGCGCGCCGTCCAGTGTCTCTGGAAGCCCCTAGTTGGCCGCGTGATCGTGATGAGCCCGGCGCGCCACGACCGGCTCTTGGCCGCGATGAGTCACCTTCCGCATCTGCTGGCCTACACCTTGGTAGGCATCCTCCCGCGAGAGGGCCGGCTCGCGGTGCCTCCGAGCTTTGCGCAGATGACACGCATCGCAAAGAGCGATCCAGGCCTTTGGAACGCCATTTTCTTCAGCAATCGGGCAGAACTTCTCCGGTCCATCGATGGCTTCGACCGTCACTGGCGATTGCTGCGCCGGCTGCTGACGGGAGCGCGCCAATCGGCGCTTCGTCGTGCACTGAGCCGTGCTAAGAACACTCGCGATGCCCTCCAAGACGCTTAAACTTCGTCGCCGCACGCAGGCACGCAGGCACGCAGGCACCCAGGCACCACTCGTCGTCACCATCGACGGCCCGGCCGGAGCAGGCAAGAGCACCGTGGCCAAGCTGCTGGCCAAAGCGCTGGGTGTCGCGTACCTCGACACGGGGGCGACGTATCGAGCCCTCGCCTTTGCCGTGTTGCAGGAACACCCCGAGGTGCTGGCCGATGAAGCGCGGCTGGCGTTGATGGCGCGCTATCTGCCGTTGCGGTTGGAAACCGGCCGCGCAAGCTCGCTGCGGGTGTTTCTCAACGGCGTGGAGATCACCCGCGCCATTCGAAGCCAGGAAATCTCCGAGGCTGCCGCGCAGGTGTCCCAGTATCCAGCCGTGCGCGCCGCGATGGTGGCCCATCAGCGCGCGTTGGCGGGCGGCCGGGGTGTGGTGGTCGAGGGGCGCGATACCGGCTCCGTCGTGTTTCCCGACGCCCCGTACAAATTTTTCCTCGACGCGGATCTGGCGGTCCGCGCTCAACGGCGCCAGCGGGAACTCTTGGAACTGTACCGAGAACCCACGCCGCTGGCCCAGATTCGCCAAGAGCTGCATTTCAGGGATCTGGTGGATCAGTCCCGTCCCGTCGGCCGTCTCATCAAACCCCGCGGTGCCCTGGTCATTGACACCACGCACCTCACCGCGCAGCACGTCGTGCGCCGCATGCTCCAGCGCATCGGCCGCGCCCGCCTGTCGTGACATACTGGTTCTATTACGTCGTCAGATTCCTCCTGTGGCTCATCTTTCGTCTGGCCTTCGGGATGGAGGTGCGCGGGCGATTCCACATCCCGCGGCGTGGAGGATTCCTCCTGGCCTCCAACCATCTGAGCTATCTCGATCCACCGCTCCTCGGCGCGGCCTGTACGCGGCGCCTCTCCTTTATGGCGCAGACCAACCTGTTTGACGACGCGCTCTTAGGCGCCTTCATGCGCGGCGTGCACGTCATCCCGCTGCAGCGGGGTGAGGGCGATGTGGCCGCCATCCGCGAAGCGGTCCGCCGGCTGCGCCGCGGGGACGCGGTGGCGATCTTCCCGGAAGGCGGACGGCAGTTCTCCGGCAGGCTGGGCACTGCCAGAGGAGGTGTTGGGCTTCTTGCCGAGTTAGCCCGGGCGCCCATCATCCCGGTGCTGGTGCAGGGAACGTTTGAGGCGCTGCCGCCGGGCTCGCGCCGCCTGAAACGGGCAAAGATTCGGGTTGCGTTCGGACCGCAGATTCCGTATACTACCTCACCTGTGCCGACGCTGGCCGCGCGCGAGCGCCATGACCAGCTGGCCGCGCAGATCACCCAATCGTGGCACCGTTTAGCGGACCAACTGACTGATGGATGAAGATGAACCCATGACGACCGCAGCTCCAGATGCCGGGCAGCAGCTCGCCGACCTGTATGAGCAGAGCATGCGGGGCATCACGCAGGGCCAGATTGTCAAAGGCCGCATTGTCGCCCTCACGCCTCAGGAAGTGATTGTGGACATCGGCTTCAAATCCGAGGGGGCCGTCAACCGCCTGGAGTTCCCCGAGCCCGAGACCCTGAAGGTGGGCGATGAGGTCGAGGTCCTCGTGGACAATATCGAGGATGAGCAGGGG
>JACQHS010000138.1 GCA_016198915.1 Candidatus Omnitrophota bacterium | reverse complement strand
TTCAGCTGCGTGTTCTATCCGCTGGAGAGCCTGCCGCACTGGGCGCAGGGCATCGCCAGCGTGCTGCCCAGCACCTATGCGTTCGAGGGCCTGCGCCGCGCGCTCCAGGCAGGGTCGGTGCCGTCTGGCATTTGGCTGGGCGTCATCGGGCTCAACGTCATGTACCTTGCGCTGGGTGTGGCGCTGTTTGTCTGGATGTTCCGCCGGGCGCGCGCCGACGGCCGCCTGGGCCACCTGGGCCAGGATTGAATTTTCACTTGACAGCGGGAAGCCGGGTGGGGTAAAGTCATACCAAATGGTATGTGAATGAGATGAGAACGGCGCTGGCGGATTCACCGACACGCAAGCGGCTGCTCGATGCGGCCGAGAAGCTGATGCTGAGCCAGGGGTTCGCGGCCACATCGGTCGAGGAAATCTGCGACGCGGCCAAGCTCACCAAGGGCAGCTTCTTCCACTATTTCGAGAGCAAGGATGAGCTCGGCAAGGCGGTGCTGGAGCGCTACTGCGCCGACCGGCGCAAGGGGCAGGAAACCCTGCTTGGGACCAACCCTGATCCGCTGGAGTGCATCTACACCTACCTCGACACGATGGCGAAATCCGCGACGGACCCGGCGATGAACAAGGGATGCTTGCTGGGGATGTTCTCCCAGGAGCTGTGCGAGCTGAACCCGGAGATTCAGGCGTGTTGCGAGCAGGGATTCGCGGGCTGGACCAAGCGATTCGCGCAGGAGCTGGCAGCGGCCAAAGCCAAGCACGCCCCAAGGAAGGACTTCCGCCCCCAGGAGCTGGCCGAGCACCTCATCGCGGTGGTGCAAGGGTCTCTCATCTTGGGCAAGGCCCAGAAGGATATGCGGATCCTGGCGAAGAACCTCAGGCATTACAAGGCGTATGTGCGGAGCCTGTTCGGGACGTAGGGATTTTTTTGCGGTATGGAGATACCGACTAGTTGGTATCAAACTGGGAGGAGGTGAGGCTGATGGAGGAGGTCATCGCCGCGTAGGAAGATCGGCGATCCGGGATCCACAGGGAACATGATCGTCTCTGTCTCTATTCAGCGAAGGAGTCTATAATGTCCAGTGAATGTGGAAGCGGATCGTGTGAGACGAAGGGTGCCGCATCCGAGCAGTCGGCAAGCCGGGGGTGTCCCTGCGGCACACCGGGCTGCAGCGGCGATCCGATGGACTGCGCCATCGGGATGTGGACCTGCTCGTTCTTTGAGGCGATGAAGCAAGCGCAGGTGGATGCGCTCAAGCCGAAGATTCAGAAGGCGTGGGGCGCGAAGATGGACAAGGCGGCTGAGGCGGTGCTTGAGGCCATGGGGGTGCAGTGGCAGTCGATGGTCGCCCAGGGCCAGGCCAAAGCGGAGATGAAAGAGAAGCTGGCTGCCCTCTGGAAAGAGAGTCGTTAAGCGTACCGCATGGTGAGGGATCGGGCAGACCGGGAGCCAGAGCTCACTCCTGGTCTGCCCCTCCACACCGCTTGATGCGGCAGGAGGAATGGAAATGGAACCGCGACCAAACCAAGTTTCTGAAGCCGAGGCGCTCGACGCCTACTCGCGGGCGGTCATCAGCGCGGCGGAGCGCGTCAGCCCAGCCGTCGTCAGGATCGACGCCATCCAGCGGGGGCGGACGGTCCATGCCGTCACGTCCCGCGTGGGCAGCGGCTCGGGTTTCATCTTTACGCCGGATGGGTTCATCCTGACGAACAGCCACGTGGTGCATGGGGCCGCCGCCATCGAGGTGACCCTGTCGGACCGGCGGCAGTTCCTCGCGGACTTGATCGGCGATGATCCCGAGACGGACCTGGCGGTCATTCGGATCCCCGCCTCAGGGCTGGCCGCCGCCCCCCTGGGTGACTCAAGCCGCCTGCGCGTGGGGCAGTTGGTCGTGGCGATCGGCAACCCGTACGGCTTTCAATGCACGGTGACCGCCGGTGTCATCAGCGCGCTGGGACGGTCTTTTCGCGCCGAGTCTGGCCGGCTCATCGATGAGGTCATTCAGACCGATGCGGCGCTGAACCCGGGCAACTCGGGAGGCCCACTCGTGACGGCGCGCGGCGAGGTGGTCGGCGTCAATACCGCGGTGGTCCTGCCGGCGCAGGGGATCTGCTTTGCCATTCCCAGCAACACCGCCAAGTTCGTCGCAGGCCAGCTGCTCACCGCGGGCAGGATCCGGCGCGGTTCGCTCGGGGTGGGCGGACAGAATGTCCCCCTGCCGCAGGGCATCGTCCGCTTCAATCGGCTGACGGTGGACAGCGGCATCCTGGTTGTGTGGGTTGAGCCGGGGAGTCCCGCCGCGCGAGCCGGGGTGCGCGAAGGGGATGTCATTGTCGGCTTCGGCGACCGCGGCGTGGCGACTATTGACGACCTGCACCGGGCGTTGACGGATCAGCACATCGGCGTGCGCTCGCGGCTGACCGTCATCCGGCACGCGGAGACCGTCGCACTTGAGGTCATCCCGGAGGAGTCCAGCCTGCGAGAGTCGTCCTGAGAGGAACTCTGACGGAGCTGACGACGGTTCGACTAAGAACTCTTGGGTGGTTCCTACTCTTTGTGCTGCCGCTCATCGGCGCGCTGCCGTGGTGGCTGCATCGGCGGTTCGAGGGCCCATGGGTCTGGCACAACAACTTCTGGCAATGGCTCGGGCTGTGGCTGATCGCAAACGGCGTCGGATTGGCCGGCTGGTGTGTCAACTTGTTTAACGTGGCGGGTCAGGGCACGCCAGCGCCGTTTGATCCGCCCACGCAGTTTGTGGCAAGCGGCCCGTATCGGTACGTGCGAAACCCCATGATGCTTGGGATGTTCCTCATCCTTGGAGGGGAAGTGGCGCTGTACCAGTCTCGCGCCGTGTGGATCTATACGCTGGTTCTGATGGCAGGCGCGTACAGCTTCGTCCGCTTCTGGGAAGAGCCGGAGTTGGAGCGCCGCTTCGGCGAGGCGTACCGGGAGTACAAGCGCCGCGTCCCTCGCTGGATCCCCCGCCCGCCCCGGCGATGACAGAGGCAGGCCGGAGAGTAAAGGCTAACGGGACGAGGACAACAGCGAGTTGATGAACTGCTGGGCCGGCAGGGAGCGCTCCCCGTACTTCCTCGTAAGGATCTTCATGGGGTACTCAAGAGGACCCTCGGCAATCTCCAGTAATTTCAGCGACCCAGCCTGCGCTTCCTGAACCGCGGTCCCGCGCGGGACGATCGACAGCCCCACCCCCACCTCCACCGCCCGCTTAATGAGTTCGATATTGTCGAACTCATAGATCACCTCCACGCGCACGCCCCGCCGGCGTAAGACCCGGTCGAGCGTCCGCCGGATCAGCGAGCCTTTCTGCAAGGCGATAAAGGGCTGGCCGTCGAGCCGGCTGAGGCTGATGCGTCTCTGCTTGGACCATGGGTGCCCGGAGGGGACGATCAAGACGAGCCGGTCCTTTTTGAACAAGAGCGCCTTCAGCTGAGGATGCGGTTCTGGGGCTCCCGCCACCCCCAGGTCTGCCCGCTCGGTCAGGACCGCCTCATAGACCTGCGGGGCTTTCAGGTAGGCCAGTTGAACGTCGATCTTCGGATACTGTTTCATGAATACCGTCACATACGGCGGCAGGTCATGCAGGCCGATGGACAGCGTGGCGGCCACGCGCAGGGTGCCTGAGACTTCGCGCGGCGGCTTTTTGAGCTGCCCTTCAAGATGGGCGTACTGCTTGAGGATGCCCAGCGCGGCGTCGTACACCAACCGCCCGGCCGGTGTCAGGCCAATGAGGCGGTTGCCCCGCTCGATCAGGGAGGAGCCGAAGTGCCGCTCCAGCATCTTGAGGTGCTGGCTGACCGCGGACTGCGTCAAGTAGTTGCGCCGCGCGGCCTCGGTAAAACTGCGGCTTTCCACGACGTCCCGGAAGATCTGCAGGGATCGGATCATCGGCCCTCCCGTGCGCGGCCAAACATTAGTAAAACTTATCAATAACAAAAATATTATTCATTAGACTTATATCATACCCCATGCAATAGTTCAAGCAGGAGGGGTGAGCATGGGTCCGCAGGTGCTGAATCCCGGGGCGTACGCGTTCAGTCCTTACGCCGTGCCCACCGCCGCGACGGCGGTCGCGGTGCTCGTGCTGAGCGCGATGGTGCTCCTCCGAGAGCAGGGGTCGCGGGTGAGTTGGTTGTTCTTCCTGACCACCCTCACGATCTGCATCTGGCTCTTTTCCTTCTCCTGGATGTACTGCGCCACCGATGAACGTGTGGCGCTCTGGTGGGCAAAAGCCGCGTACCTCGGCGTGCCGTTCATCCCCACGGCCATCTACCATTTTACGGTGGCGGTCCTCGGCGTGGAGCGGACCCAGCAGCGCTTTGTGCGGCTGAGCTGGATCGT
>JACQHS010000142.1 GCA_016198915.1 Candidatus Omnitrophota bacterium | reverse complement strand
TCTTCACGAGGTACGTCCCGATGATTGAGCTCACCACCCCGACGGCCCGCACCAGCAAGGGAAAGATGACCCCTTTGTGCCCGAACGATGCCCAGCCGAGGATCATCGCGGCAACAATCGTCACTTCGTACGACTCGAAGATGTCGGCGGCCATGCCGGCGCAGTCGCCCACGTTGTCGCCGACGTTGTCGGCGATGGTGGCCGCGTTGCGCGGATCATCCTCCGGAATGCTTTTCTCCAGCTTACCCACCAGGTCCGCCCCGACATCGGCCGCTTTCGTGAAGATGCCGCCCCCCACGCGCATGAACAGCGCCAGGAGCGTGCCTCCGAATCCAAACCCCAGGAGGACCTCATAGGCCTGCTCGCCGTACACCATGAAGATCAACGTGCCCCCCAGCAAACCCAGCCCGTCGGTCAGCATCCCGGTGATCGTGCCGGTGCGATAAGCGATCTTCAGCGCTTCGGCAAAGCTCGTCCGCGAGGCGGCGGCGACGCGGACGTTGCCCTGCACCGCCATGTTCATGCCGATAAACCCGACCGTCGCGGAGAAAATGGACCCCATCAAAAACGCGCAGGCGCGTCCGATCGCGATGTGCTGCTCGCCCGCGGTGAAGTACAGGAGTGCTGTGATGATGAGGATGAGCATCGCAATGGCGCGGAACTGGCGGTTGAGGTAAGCGTTGGCGCCCATCCGGATGGCCCGGCTGACCTTGCGCATCGCCTCGGTGCCCTGGTCTTTGCCCAGGACCTCCGCGGCAAGGAAGGCCGCATAGAACAGCCCCAGCACCGCGATGATCAGCACGGCCCCGAGCGCCACGCGCTCCCAGAGGCTGAAGCTCGGATCGGCCATCACGGCAAACAGGTGGTCCATGGTCACACGTTCACCTCGGGTTGGATGGTTTCGCAGCCTGCAGCGGCGAGGTCACCACACCGCCGGAGACGATCAGCTTGACTGCGTCTTCCACAGAGAGATCCAGCGGGACGACGTCCTGCTGGGGGACAAAGATGATGGGACCGGTAAACGGCGAGGGGGGGTTGGGAATGAGCAACGTTAACAGGGTCTGTGGCGAGCCGGTCGCTGACGTCTTCGTTTCGTTGGTGACAAACGCCAATGAATACGCGCCGGCCCGTGGATACTGCACGAGGACTACCCGGCGAAATGCCGCTTGGCGGGCTTCTTCGCTGAACAAGAACTGCGCCAGCTGCTTGACCGCAGGAAAGACCTTCCGGACGATTGGCAGCCGCATGAGCAACAGCTCCAGCGTCCGGAAGAGCACGCGCCCGAAGAAATGGATGGAGAGCACCCCCACCAGGAACACCACGAGGATCGTGACCAGCAAGCCGAGTCCTGGGATCTGAAATCCCAGCGCCTTCCCCAAGAATCCATCGACGAACTTGAAGATCTGCACGAGCAGGAAGGTCGTCACGACGACCGGAAAGAGCGTGGCCAGGCCGGTGACGAAATAGCGGCGCAGCGCCTGGCCAAGTCGCACCGAAACTGACGGAGACTCTAACTCACGACCAATGGCGGGCTTAGGAGGCATCACGAATGCCACAATGCTACCGTGGCGTTGTCGTTTCGTCAACGAGGAGGTTGAGCGCAGCCCCGGCGCGGAACCAACGGATTTGCTCATCCGTCATGGAGTGCAGCAGCTGAATTGGCTCCGAGCATCCGTCCGCGTGATGGAGCGTCGCCGACAGCGGTTTGCCGGGCGAGAGGGTGTTGAGCTGGTGCACGCTGAGGCGGTCGCCGGAAACGACCTTGTCGTAGTCGCCGGCGTCAGCGAAGGTGCAGGGCAGGATCCCTTGTTTCTTGAGGTTCGTGATGTGCAGGCGGGCGAAATTCTTCGCGACCACCAGCCGGCAGCTCAAATACCTCGGCGACATCGCAGCATGTTCTCGGCTTGAGCCTTCGCCGTAGTTGTCATCGCCCACCACCGCCCAGCCCAACCCCTGGGCTTTGTAGTGGCGGGCCGCCTGCGGGATGGGTTTCTTCTGTCCATCCAGGAGGTCGATGGCCGTCCCGGTCTCTCCGGTGAACACATTCTCAGCGGCCGTGAACATGTTGTCGCTGATCCGATCGAGATGACCCCGAAACCGCAGCCACTTGCCCGCCGGCGAGATGTGGTCGGTCGTGCATTGGCCCTTCACCTTAATGAGGACGGGCAGCTGATTGAAATCCTTGCCGTCCCAGGCAGGAAACGGTTCCAGCCGCTGCAACCGTTCGCTCGTGGGCGCAATGAGCACCGCCACTGTTTTGCGCTCGGCAAGCGGTTTGGGCGCGAGATACCCCGCCCTCCCTGCGGCAAACCCCTTGGACGGCAGCTCAGGCGCAGACGGCGGCGTGAGCATCACCCGCCGCCCGTCCGGCGCGGTCACCGGATCCTTGAGGGGGTTGAACCGCAAATCCCCAACGAGCGACATCGCGGTGACGATTTCCGGGCTGCCCATGAACGCCAGCGTTTCCGCGGTCCCGTCGTTGCGCCGAGGAAAGTTCCGGTTGAAGGAAGTGAGGATTGAGTTCACTTCGCCCGGCGTGATGTCGTCACGCTTCCACTGGCCAATGCAGGGACCGCACGCATTGGCGAGCACCGTGCCACCGATCGCTTCGAGCGATTTCAGCTGCCCGTCCCGCCGGATGGTGTTGTAGATCTGGTCCGAGCCGGGCGTGATGAGGAAATAGACTTGCGAGGTCAATCCGGCGGCGTGCGCTTGTTGGGCGACCGACGCCGCGCGGCCGATGTCTTCGTACGATGAGTTCGTGCAGCTGCCAATCAGAGCCGCCTTGATCCGTGAGGGAAAACCGCCCTGCTCCACATCTTTGCCCAGCTGCGAAATGGGCCGGGCCGCATCCGGCCGGCGCGGGCCGACGATATATGGCTCAAGCGTGGAGAGATCAATTTCCACGATCTGATCAAAGAAGCGCGTAGGGTCTTGCTCCACCTCAGGATCGGCCATGAGCTGCGCTCGATGCTGCGGGGCTAGTGCTGCGGCGTCCGCGCGGCCGGTGAGCTTGAGGTAGTCCGTCATCCGTTCATCAAAGGGAAACACGGACGTCGTGGCACCCACTTCCGCGCCCATGTTGGTGATCGTCGCCTTGCCCGTGCAGCTGATTGAGCGGGTGCCAGGCCCGAAAAATTCAATCATTGCGTCGGTGCCGCCCTTGGTCGTCAGGATGCCGCACAGCCTCAGGATCACGTCTTTCGGCGACGTCCAGCCGGAGAGCGCGCCGGTCAGATGGACGCCGATCAGCTTCGGGCACTTCACCTCCCATAGCAGTCCGGCCATGACATCGGAGGCATCCGCACCCCCCACCCCGATCGCCAGCATCCCCAAGCCGCCGGCGTTGGGGGTGTGCGAATCGGTGCCTATGATCAGGCCACCGGGAAAGGCGTATTGCTCCAAGAACACCTGATGAATGATGCCGGCACCCGGCTCCCAAAATCCCATCCCATACCGCTGCGAGGCGCTGCGGAGAAAGTCGTACACTTCGCGGTTGGCTTCCAAGGCCGTTCTCATGTCCTCGGAGACGCCGACCCGGGCCTGGATGAGGTGGTCGCAGTGCACCGTCGTCGGCACCGCCACCGTGTCACGGCCGGCCTGCATGAACTGGAGGATCGCCATCTGGGCGGTGGCGTCCTGCATGATGACGCGGTCCGGCTGGAGGGTGAGGTAACTGGTTCCTCGGACGAACTCCTGGGAGGCGAGATCCCGCACATGGGCGGCCAGAATCTTCTCGGTCAGCGTCAGGGGCCGGCCCAGCTTCTTGCGGGCCGCCGCCTGCGCCGAGGCCTGCCGTTCATAAAGATGTTTGATAGCGTCAAGTTCCTCTGACTTGATCATCGTATGTTCATTATAGCGTATGCCCCTAGCCAAGACTATGGGCCGCGGGGCCTGTCGCTGCGCGACCCCAGCCGTCCTCGCCGCGCCGGACTATCGCCGTCGTCGGCTCCGGGCGGCTGGGGGCCTCCGCTCCGCGCCACCCGCGGCCTAGGGATCTAGCGGCGGGCGGCACGGCGTTCGCGCAGCCGCGAATTCAGATTTTGCCGCCCCTGTATTGCGTTCAGCGGGAAAATCTGCTGAGCGGCCAGCGAATGCCGTGACAGGCCCCGCCGCAGTACCCACAGCGACCCGCGGCCCATAGTTTTGGTCAGAGGCATACGCTATAATGAACACGATATGATCCGATCAGAGGAACTCAACGCCATTAAAGGTCTGTACGAACGGCAGAGTGCTGCGCATTCGGCGGCCCGAAAGAAATTGGGCCGGCCGCTGACGCTGGCCGAGAAGATCCTCGCCGCCCACGTGCGCGATCTCGACTCCCAAGCGTTCGTCCGCGGGACCAGTTACCTCACCCTCCAGCCGGACCGTGTCATCATGCAGGATGCCACCGCCCAGATGGCGCTCCTGCAGTTCATGCAGGCCGGCCGCGACACTG
>JACQHS010000137.1 GCA_016198915.1 Candidatus Omnitrophota bacterium | reverse complement strand
TCTCCTCCACGGTCTCGGCGTCTCGGTGCAATACTCTTCGATGGCTGAGAAGTCCACGCCGGTCTTGGTCTTCGGAAAGGCAAGGCGGCCGGGGCTCGTCGGGACGACGCACGTCTTGTTCAGGAACCCGTCCCACGTGCGGTTTTCGACTTCCCCGCCGTAGAGCATGACGCAGCCCTGCCGGCTTGGGCCGACGATCTGGTAGGTGGTTGAGCCGAACGCGACATAGACGCGCTCTTGTTTTGGCTCGCACGCCGCAAAGTCAATCTCGACAGGTTCGTTTCGATCGTCGATCTCCTGTCCGACCACTCCTGTCGCTGCTGCAAGCGTGAGGACGGCGCACACCGCACATCGCCTGGTCATCTGGGCCGCGGGCCGCTTCATCGGAGATATTTCCGCAGTTCACGTTCCAAGGTGGCGCGGAAGTTCTTGATGAGGCTCTGCTGGTCAATCGGGAGAAACAGTCGCAGCTCGCGCAAGGCTTCAGGCCGCAAGCGGGCGAGTTTGGCCAACACCGGTCGCAGCGCTCGGCGGCTACCGGGCGGAAGCAGCCCCTTGCGGAGCATGAAATATAAATCATAGTAGTCCCTCGGCTTGCCCCGCTCAAGGAGCGCCTGGAGCTTTTCAGCCACCAGCGCCTCTTCGGGCAGATGCAGGAGGGTGTACGCGGGCAGGAAGTCGCCGGCGATCAGCGCGCTGGATGGCGCAAGCGCCCGGCGCGGGCGCAGAGAAACCTCCAACTGGACGGTGAGGTCGTAGGTCATCCATCGGCACCGGATAATCCCCAGATAGCCGCCGCTGGTTATCTTCGCCTCGTCAATGGCCAGGGAGAGGCCGACCTGCTCCATGCCGCTCAGGGTCTCCGCGATGAGATCCTCGATGGCCGGCGACCGCAGGCCGAAGCCGGAGAAATCCAGATCCTCGGAAAACCTGGGGCTGCCGTAGATGATGCGCAGCGCCGTGCCGCCTTTGAAGAGCATGCGGTCCGCCGCTTTCTGCTGATACAGCGATGAGAGGAACAGGTGTTGGCAATATTCCCGGGCCACGTTCAGCGTGGTCGTGCGAAGACGCGTCGCCAGCGAGTCAATGGTGCCGGCGTCGATCATCGCAGGCTTCTCGCCAGTGTGGTCAGCGAGGCTCGGCGATACAGTGTGAGGTATGCCTCAACCCTCGGCCAGGCCAGCGATCGGATCCGCAGGCGATCATTCGGCAGCTTCTTCCTCAAGTCGACAAAGTAGAGGAAGTCCGCCAGCGCCTTTTCCGGCGTGGCCATGAGCACCGTCTCGACGCCGATCTTCACCGGTTGATAGCCGGTGAACGCCTGGCGCTTGATCCGATGGTACTCGAACGTGGTGCTGACCGCATCCAGCGTCCTGGTGGGCCGCGGGGTCGCCGACGTCACCGCATACACCGTTTCGGGAATGAGATGGTGGAACGCGAGCGCGGACTCGAAGGAGACATAGGACGGCGCGTAGAGTCGATTGGCAATGGCCAGTGCCGTCGGCTTTGTGATCGCCAGGCAGTACAGGCCGTTGCGCAGCTTGATGACGGCGCCCCGCCGGCTGTAGCGGTGCAACAGAAAACTGACCGCGACGGCCGAGACGCGAAGGACCCCTTGCAGCTCAAGCGGACTGAAGAGCCTCAGACCGCGCTGCGTCAGGGTGCGTTCGAGATTAATCCAATTCATAGTTTTAGCCATATAGCTAAAACTATATATTAATTCATTCCGGATGTCAAGGGTGCACCTTACTTCACCTTGAACGCCGTGAAGGCCAAGTACCCGGCGAGCGCCAGCGCGGGCCAGCTGAACCACATGGGTACATGCCAGCCGCCGATGATAGCGTCCCAGCCCAGCAGCAGCCGCAGCGCGTGCAGCACGGCGACGAGTGAGAACACCACGCCGGCCGTCAGCACAAAGGTTTTCTGGTTCATGATTCCTCCCTGAGCTCGCGGTACGCCCCTTTAAGGAGCGGCCGGAGTTCTTCGCAGCGCGAGACACCCAGATAAGAACGGATCGCTTTCTGGATGAGGGCGCTGCGACTCACCCGCTCCTTCCGGGCTTGCCGGTCTACCGCAAAAATCATAACCGTCCCCTATTTTTCTACGGTCTCGGCGTCTCGGTGCAATACTCTTCGATGGCTGAGAAGTCCACGCCGGTCTTGGTCTTCGGAAAGGCAAGGCGGCCGGGGCTCGTCGGGACGACGCACGTCTTGTTCAGGAACCCGTCC
>JACQHS010000022.1 GCA_016198915.1 Candidatus Omnitrophota bacterium | reverse complement strand
GTTCTTGCTTGATCTCCTTGATCGGGCGCGCCGGGTAGCCCCAGACCACCTCGCCCGGCGCGACAGATTTGGTCACGACGCTCGCCGCGCCGACCTGCGCCCGCTCGCCAATCTTCACATGGTCGACGACGCCGGCCTTGCCGCCGAATGCCGCGTGGTCGCCCACCGTGACGCTGCCCGCCAACCCAACCTGTCCCGACATCGTAACGTGCTCGCCAATGACGTCGTTATGCGCGATCTGCACGAGGTTATCGATCTTCGTCCCGCGTTTGATGATCGTCGAGCCAAACGTCGCGCGGTCCACGCAGACGTTGGCGCCCAGCTCCACGTCGTCTTCGATGATGACATTCCCCACCTGGGGAATCTTCAGGTAACGCCCCTCGGTCCAGACGTAGCCGAAGCCGTCTGCCCCGATGACCGTGCCGCCGTGGATGATGACTCGATCGCCAATTGAGCAGCCGTAGCGGATGACGACGTTCGGCCCAACGACGCAGTCCTCGCCGATGGTGACCCCTTCTCCGATGTGGACGCCCGATTCAATCACCGTGCCGCTGCCGATGCGCGCATTCGGGCGGATGACCGCGCACTCCGCAATCGTCACGCCCTCGCCGAGCTGGGCCTCTGGTGACACGACGGCGTTGCGGTGGACGCCGGGGGCTGACACGGCCGACCGCTGAAATAGGTAGATGATCTTGACGAACGCCAGGCGCGGGTTCTCCACGCGCAGCAGGGTGCGTCCGGCGATCTTCGGAAACGACGGCGGGACGATGACAGCGGCGGCCCGGGTGCGCTCCACTTCTGGCAGGAGCTTCTCCTGCTCGGCGAACGACAGCTCCCCAGGCCGGGCCAGCTCCAGCGCGTTAACACCGGTGATGCGGGTGGCCGGATCGCCGTCCACCGTGCCCCCCACGCGCGACTGAATCGCCTGCAGCGTGTAAGTCACGTGAGACTCCGGCGACACCGGCTGGTGCTGTTGGATGAGTCGTGCGGACGGAACCATCGCTGATCGACGATGCCGACAGCCTATCACAGCGGCTGCGATGAAGCCACTGAATTCCCCTGGAGCGTCGTCATGAACCACGGCTCCACCAGCCGAAGAAACCCCGCCGAATCATCACGAAACAGCGCCTCGGCATGGCTGCCGCCCTCGATCAGCTCCAGCTTCTTTGGCTCAGGCGCTGCCGCGTACAGCCGCTGGCTGTGTGGGAACTGCACGATCACATCGCGCGTGCCGTGCAGAAACAGCTTCGGGACCTGCTGAAGCCGGCGGACCGTTTCGACCGGGCGCTCTTTCTTCATGAGCGGATTCCCCGGCCGGCAGCCAGCACCCGGCTCACAGCCGGCTAGGCCTGTGCGCATCGCCTCCGGCGTCCAGAACTGAAACTCGATCTCCTCAAACGTACTGGGGCCGCTGACCGCGATCAGGCTGCGCACCCGCTCCGGTTGCCGGCTGATCGTGTTAATCGCGATGGCCGCGCCCATCGAGAACGCCAGAATGCCGAGGCGCTCGTAGCGGCCCGCGGCCCAGCGCAGGATCGCTTCAAGGTCCGCTCCCTCCTGGGACGAAAACGTGTACAGCCCGCCCGAGCGGCCATGGCCCCGGAAATCCATCGCGAGCACATCCCAGTGTTCGGCCAACGCACGGGCAAGGCGTTGAAACGTCGGCGTCTGCTTGCTCTGAAAAAATCCTGGACAGATGATGACGACCGCCCGACGATCCGCCCCGCGGTACAGCTCGCAAGAAATCCCAACTCCATCTCTTGTCATGCATGTCAGTGCGGTCTGCTCCATCACGACATCACCCCAGCGTTCGTACGCAGCCAGGCGACGAGATCCTGGAGCACCCGTGCCTTGTCCACTTCATTGAGGATTTCGTGATAGAAGCCGTCGTAGACGATGAGCCGCTTCTGGGCTGATCCAACAAACGGAAAGAGCCGCCGAGTGGCCTCGGCGGACGCGACACGGTCGTCGCCGGCCTGCAGGACGAGCACGGGCACGGTGAGCCGCGGCAGCCCCTGGGGCAATTGTTCAAGTCGAGTGCGCATCTCCGTATAAAATCGGCAGCTCACCTTGAAATGGACCAGCGGATCGTTGAGATAGCGGGCTTTCACTTGCGGATCGTGAGAGAGTACCTCTCCGGCGTTGACGGGCCGGCGCATTGAAAAGGATGGCCACCCCGTGGAGAGGACGCAGGCGAGCTGATGCTTCCATGCCGGCACCGGAACATTCAACCCCCACAAGGGGGATGAAAGCACGAGACAGCGAATGGTCGATGGATGCGCCATCGCATAATAGGTGCACACCAAGCCTCCGAGACTGTGTCCGAGGAGAATCGGCGGCCGCTGTGCCGGCGGGACGTCGCGCTGCAGACACGCCGACACATCTTCGAGATACTCCTCGAATCGCAGGATGTGTCCCCGTTGGCCCGGCGACCGTCCGTGGCCGCGCAAATCGGGTGCGACCACGCTGAAGCCTTCCCGGTTCAGCCGCCGCGCGGTCTCCTCATAGCGCCCGGCATGCTCCCCGCCCCCATGGACGATGATGATGGTCTTCTGCGCCGATGGAATTGGCCACTGTCGAACAGCAAGCTCGTGAGCCATGAGCACTATTGTATCAGCTGCCCTGGCACTCAGGGGTGAAACCCGATGCGTCCTTCGCGGAGCTCACCCCAACTTGAAGTCACAAATTGTGACTTCAACCTGTTAGCAAATCCCATCGTTCCCGGTACCGCCAAGAGCGCGGTTTGCGTTGGCGTTTCTGACCCTCCACGAAACTGATGCCGCTGCGATACGCCGCGAAGACGGCGATTGGCATAATGTAACACACGGTCTGGTCCGGAAGATAGAGGACAGCGAAGTCAAAATCCTTCCGTCGATATGGCGCACGCAGCATGCGGCGCCGGTTTGTCTTTGTCCGCCGCGCATCCACTGTGTAGAGACCTTTAGCTGAGTCGTACCAGGCACTCTTGACCTGAATGCGAAGGAGCCGATGTCCTTGATCAATTGCGAGATCGTAGGGGAGGCGGTCCCCTATGGGGCGGAGAACACGAAAGCCTCGCTTCAGAAGTTCTGTCGCTACCGCTGATTCAGCTATGTCAGAACACAATTTGGTGTCGTATGGCATGTGTTAAAAAGAAAGGGCTGGGGGAGCTGCGTCCCAGCCCTCTCGTATTAAATTATGATGAGGTCTAGCGGGGCTCGGATTTGAACCGAGGACCTTCGGGTTATGCGTACCACCGCAGCTTTCGCTGCGCCCCGATCATATTTCGGAGTTGTGGTCTGGACTATACCTTCGCCCTGTCCGATGACCCGAACGAGGGCGCCCGCCGTCTAGTCTCTACACCTTCCCCACTGTACGTGGGGCTTGGCTCGGTGTTACCAGCCCGCCTGCCGCGACGAGCTCGGCGCAGGCAGGTGAAGGCTTCACCGACTTTGACGGGAATCACCCGGCCGTTTCCGACCGGGCAGCCCACCTATCCTTCGCTCGCCCAGCATGGATTGTCTGGACTCGCTCAGGATTCCGCCCCAGGGCCTTCCACCCTGTGGCTTCATGAGCCCGACGAGCTACCTGGCTGCTCCACCCCGCAGTAAACTGGTCGTGCTGTTATCATAAGCTGTGGGACGATGAGAAGTCAACGTGTTTTGCCGACGAGGCGTTCCATCAGCTTCAAGGTGCGCGGGCCGTCGACGACCAGGGTATAGGAGAAGATCGCCAACTCGATGCCCCAGGGAATGAGCACCCGCGTCCACACCTCTTCAGGTGAGTCAGCCACGAACCCCGTGAGCGACACCAGAGCGCAGAGCAAGAGCCCCAGGTACCTGAAGATAATCCGTCGCGTGCCAGCCTGGGCTCGACCCACATCGGCGATCCGCAACGTCATGAAGACAATCCCCACGTCCGCTGGGGCCCACAACGCAATCTGACACTTCAACGCCGCCATGAACGCATCCGCACTCAGCGTCGTCCAGATCCACTGGAACAGTGGGTCGAGGGGTGGCGCGCTCATCCAGCACGTCGCTTGAGCATCCGGTAGCCTCTCACTAACAGCACCACCGCGACCCACTCAATCACGATGAAGCCCATCCCAGCGAGCAGACGGTAGAACCGCATGAGGGCCAGGAAGTGGACCCCGGAGAGGTGAGACTGCTTGAAGACCAGGAGTGTCTGGTAGTGGTAGCATCCGTACAGCACCAAGGTCGCACTCAGCCCGAGCGCAAGCAGCCACCCGCGCGCCCTGTCACGACGGGGTGCCGCCACCTGAACCCCCGCCCTCCAGCTAAGTTGAAGCAGATCATGGAACTGCAGGACGTACCATACGCAGAGGGCCTCCAGGATGAACCAGCAGGTCATGAAGAAATGCCAGACGAGCGATTTCGGAATGAGCTGCGCCTCCCACCCGCCCAGGCCGAGCCGCTGAGCCCCCAGGGTCTGCCCACCAAGCAGTCCGACGAGTAGCGACGCCACGAGAGTGCCAGACACCCACAGGAATACCGGCTCGCTGCCGCGCCCTGTCTTCAGGTGGAGAAACCCTCGCCTCAAGTACACGAGGGAGATCCAATACAGCGCCGTCAGATAGGCCACGACCAGGGGGAAAAGCCACCGGTCCAAAAATACGAAGACGATCCAATTCGGCACGGTCAGATAGGTCGCGATGGGGATACTCATCCAACGCCAGGTGAGATGGCGCGACACGGGGGGGCTTCCCGCTGCCGAGAAGTCAACGCGCCTTGTCGTCTGAAGACGATGACTCAAGCGGAATGACGAGTTCTCCGGGCTTGGCGAACTTGAAGGTCGTGCGGATCAGCCCCTCGACGTAGGCCGGATCCGAGCGCAGCCGCGCTTCCTCGGCCGCCAACTGCTCGCGTGTGGCTTTCAATTCGGCCAGCTGGCGATCCAACCGCCGCTGCTTGAACTCCATCCGGATCAGCCACACCGCCCCCGGCCCGAACAGAATGAGCGCAAGGGCCCCTACGCCAATGAACCAATGCGTCCGTTTTTCCATAACGTCCCAGCGTACACCGCCTTGCGCCCCAGCTCCTCCTCGATGCGCAGCAGCTCATTGTACTTCGCGATCCGCTCGCTGCGCGACAGCGACCCGGTCTTGATCTGTCCCGCGTTGGTCGCCACCGCCAGGTGCGCGATCGT
>JACQHS010000133.1 GCA_016198915.1 Candidatus Omnitrophota bacterium | reverse complement strand
TCGCGGACCGCTTCGATGCTCTCAAGGATCGCCTTGGTCACCGTCTTCGGTGTGATGCCGTGCCGCTCGTTGTACTCGAGCTGTTTGGCGCGGCGGCGGGTGGTTTCGCCGATCATCTTGCTGATCGCGCCGGTCGCCTGGTCAGCGTAGAGGATCACTTCCCCGTTGACGTTGCGGGCCGCGCGCCCCGCGACCTGGATGAGCGATGTGGCTGAGCGCAGGAATCCCTCTTTATCAGCGTCCAGCACCGCGACGAGCGAGACCTCGGGCAGATCGAGCCCCTCGCGCAGGAGGTTGATGCCGACCAAACAGTCGAAATTACCCTTTCGCAAATCGCGCAGGATCTCCACGCGCTCGATCGCGTCAATGTCCGAGTGCAGGTACTTCACGCGCAGGTTGGCCTCGGCGAGATAGCGCGATAGGTCCTCGGCCAGCCGCTTCGTGAGGGTCGTGACGAGCACCCGCTCCTTGCGTTCGGCCCGTTGGAGCACCTGTTCAATCAGGTCGTCCACTTGTCCTGCCGATGGTTTCACGGTGACGGCAGGATCGACCAGCCCTGTCGGCCGGATGATCTGCTCCACCATCGCCCCCTTGGAGTGCGATAACTCATACGGACCAGGGGTCGCCGACGCGAAGATGACCTGCGGCATGAGCGATTCAAACTCATCGAAGCGCTGGGGACGGTTATCCAGGGCTGATGGCAGGCGGAAGCCGTACTCGACGAGGGTTTCTTTGCGCGCGCGGTCGCCCTCATACATGCCGCGGATCTGCGGCACGGTGACGTGCGACTCATCAATGACGAGCAGGAAGTCTTTGGGAAAGTAGTCGATGAGGCACGAGGGGCGCGACCCCGGCGCTCGTCCCGCAAGATGCCGCGAGTAGTTCTCCACCCCATGGCAAAAGCCCAGCTCCTTGAGCATCTCGAGGTCATATTTCGTGCGCGACTCCAGCCGCTGGGCTTCGAGGAGTTTGCCCTGGGTCTGAAAATTGCGCACGCTTTCCAGCATCTCCTGGCGGATGCCCTCGAGCGCGGCATCGATCTTCTCTTTTCGGGTGACAAAGTGGGTGGCCGGGTATATGCCGATCTGCTCCAGGCGGGCTTTCGTGTCCGCGGTCAGCGGGTCGATTTCCTCAATCCGGTTGATGCGGCCGTCCTCAAGCGCCACCCGGTAGGCGGTTTGCCGGTAGGAGGGGAAGATGTCGATGATATCGCCCCGCGCGCGGAAGGTGCCTCGCTTGAAGTCCACGTCGTTGCGGGTGTAGCGGATGCCGACCAGCCACGAGAGGATCTCATCCCGGCGGGCCGTCGCACCGGTTTTGAGCCACACGAGCTGTTCCTGGTATTCATCCGGGTCGCCGAGATTGTAGATGCACGAGACGGAGGCCACGATGAGGACATCGCGGCGGCTCAGCAGCGAGCTGGTGGCCGAGAGGCGCAGCCGGTCGAGGTCGTCGTTGATGGAGGAGTCCTTCTCGATGTAGGTGTCGGTCTGCGGCACGTAGGCCTCGGGCTGGTAGTAGTCGTAGTAGCTGACGAAATACTCGACCGCGTTGTGGGGGAAGAGGTTCTTGAACTCGCTGTAGAGCTGGGCCGCGAGCGTTTTGTTGTGGGAGATGACGAGGGTCGGCTTGTTGATGTTGGCGACCACAGAGGCCGCAGTGAATGTTTTGCCGCTACCAGTCACCCCGAGCAGCGTTTGGAACTTCTTGCCTTCCGTGAGGCCCTTGGTGAGCGCCTCGATCGCCTCCGGCTGGTCGCCTTTTGGGGTGAGGTCTGACACTAACTGAAAACGATCCATTACAGCACTTGTAAAGAGACATCTAACGCGGAGGAAGAATGGGTAAGTCGCCCGATGGAAATACGATCGGCCCCCGCCTTTGCAAGCCGGCGCACGTTGTCCAGCGTCACGCCTCCTGAGACCTCCAGGCGCAATGCGGAATGCGGAATTGGGAATGCGGAATTTTTCAAGACTACGGCCCGGCGAACCTTGCTGAGGGGCCAGTTGTCCAAAAGAACGGCGTTGGGCTTTGCCTGAAGCGCCGCCCGAAATTCGGCTAGATTTGTCACTTCAATCTGAACAAATCTCTTTGGCCTGAGTTTTTTCGCTTTCGCAACGGCCCTCTGGATTGCAATTCCAAATTCCGCATTCCGAATTCCAAATTTCGTCTTTCTCAGCGCTCTGAGGTGGTTCGTCTTGATGAGGATCGCCTCGACGAGGTCGGCACGATGGTTGTGCCCTCCTCCGGCGCGCACCGCGTACTTCTCGAGGGCGCGCAGCCCCGGGAGCGTCTTGCGGGTGTCGAAAATCTGCGCGCGGGTGCCCCGGACGCGCTCGACGTACCGGCGGGTGAGTGTGGCGATGCCGGAGAGATGACCCAGGAAGTTCAGCGCGGTGCGCTCGGCAGCAAAGATCGAGCGCGCGCGGCCCTCAACAGTAAGAATCGTGTCGCCACGCTTCACGCGGGAGCCATCCTGGCGTTTGAGCACACAGCGCAGCGAACGATCAAGGGTTTGAAAGGTCCGCACAGCCACGGGCCCGCCGGCGAGAATGCCCGGAGCTTTGGTGATAATTCGGGCGCGCACCCGCAAACCTGGCGGGATGACCCGTTGGGAAGTGAGGTCGCGCCGCGCCTCGTCTTCACGCAAGGCGGCGTTGATCAACACTTGAACAGCCTTGCGGGAGAGGGCGGGCATGATCACATGGACTGCAGGACGGTGAGGTACTCGGAGAGCTTCTTAAGCGTCTCCTGGGTTTGCGCGCGTTGCGCCTTGGTTTGCTCGACCACGTCGGCCGGCGCTTTTTTCGTAAAGTGAGGATCGCTCAGACGCGCATCGGTCTTGGCCAGGTAATTCGTCAACTCGGCCACGCGCTGCTGCAGGCGCTGGGTTTCTTTGGCGGTGTCAATCAAGCCGGCCAGCGGAACCACAACCTCGATGCCGTCCACGATGGCGGAGGCGGCGTCCTTCTGCCGTTCGCTCTTGGCGCTGACGGTCACGTCGCTCACGCCGGCGATCGTCTGCAGGAGCGGCCGCTGCTCCTCGAAAAAGGAACGCGTGGACGCTTCTTTCGCGGCCAGCCGCACCGGTGGCTTGCTCGTTAGCGGCACGTTCAACTCGGCCCGCGTGGTGCGGATCGCGGAGATGACCGCCTGCAACTGCGCAAAGCGCGCTTCGGCTTCGCGGTCCGCCAGCGTCTTGGCCGACTTGGGCCATGGCGCCGTCATGATCGATGCGTTAGACGCGCCTTCTTGGACATGCTGCCAGAGCTCTTCGGTGACGAACGGCATGACCGGATGCAGCAACCGCAGGCTCGTCTCCAGCACGTGGCGCAGGATCGCCACGGTCGTGTCCCGCTGCCCTTGGTTGACCTGGACCTTGGAGACCTCCACGTACCAGTCGCAGAAGTCGTGCCAGAGGAAGCCATAGATCATGGAGGCTGCCTCGTTGAAGAGGCACTTGTCGAGCGAGGCCGTCACCCGGTCGATGGTTCGCTGCAGCCGCGACAAAATCCATCGATCCGCAACTGATAAGTGTTTAGTGGTTAGTGGTGAGTGGCTAGTGGGGTGCTTGATCTTTTCACTGACCACTGACCACTGACCACTCCCCTGTTGTAGTTGCGATAGTACGAAGCGCGTGGCGTTCCACAGCTTATTTGCGAAGTTCCTTCCCGCGACGAAACGTTCCTCAGAGAGGAACACGTCCTGGCCGATGGCGGTGGCGGTCACGAGCGTGTAGCGCAGGGCGTCGGTGCCGTACTGCGCGATGATCTCCAGGGGGTCGATGATGTTGCCGAGCGACTTCGACATCTTCTTGCCGGTGAGGTCGCGCACGGTGCCCTGGATGTACACGGTGGCAAAGGGCGGCTGCTTCATGCAGAAGTAGCGGTCCATTAACATGCTCTACACCCAGAAGAAGATGATCTCCTGGGCGGTCACCAGCGTGTTGGTGGGGTAGAAG
>JACQHS010000132.1 GCA_016198915.1 Candidatus Omnitrophota bacterium | reverse complement strand
CGCTCCAGCTGTACAAGCTCCAGGTTGACGCGCTTCTCGAAGACGCGCTCCTGGTCCAGGACGTACGCGCGCGCGCGTACGTCCTGGACCAGGAGCGCGTCTTCGAGAAGCGCGTCAACCTGGAGCTTGTACAGCTGGAGCGGTTGGAGGGCTCGACGGACATTGCGAACGTCCGGACGCTGCTGGAGCGGCATTTCGTCGCGACCCAAAGCAATCTGGCGTTGGAAGTGCTCACCAATTGGGACGATTACCAGGAGCTCTTCTGGATGGTCATCCCGCGCGGCACCGGAGCCAAGCTCGAGCAAGCGGTCTCTGCGAAGGAAGGCTAACCCCACAAAAAGATGGGGACGTTTCTGATTTCAGAAATCAGAAACGTCCCTGATTTTTCCCATGGCCACTACTGAACAAATCCTCAATGCGCTGAAGGCCGTGCAGGATCCGGACCTCAAGCGGGACATCGTCTCGCTCGGGTTCGTCAAGGATGTGACGGTGACCGGCGGCCGCGTCGCGTTCACGATTGAGCTGACCACGCCGGCCTGTCCCGTACGGGACCTCATGCGGGATGAAGCGCGCGCGGCGGTGGCGAAACTTTCCGGCGTGTCGCAGGTTGAGGTGGCGATGACCTCGCAAGTGCGCACGTCCATCCCCACACAGTCCGCCGGCGGTCTGATTCCAACGATCAAGAACGTCGTTCCCATTGCCAGCGGCAAAGGCGGGGTGGGGAAATCCACCGTCAGCGCGAACCTGGCACTGGCATTGGCGAAATCCGGCGCGCGCGTTGGGCTGATGGACGCGGACGTCTACGGCCCGAGCATCCCGACGCTCCTTGGCATGACCTCGCAGCCTGAAGTGGATGAGAAAAACCGCCTCACGCCGGTGGAACAGGAGGGACTCAAAGTCATTTCGATGGGCTTCTTCATGAAGCCGGAGGAGGCGGTCGTCTGGCGCGGACCGATGCTGCACAAGACGGTCCAGCAATTTCTCGGCGGGGTGGAGTGGGGCGAGCTGGACTATCTACTTTGCGATTTGCCACCGGGCACGGGTGACGTGCAATTGTCGCTATGCCAATCGATTCCGATCACGGGCGCGGTGATCGTCTCAACGCCTCAGGATGTGGCGCTCAACGTCGCACAGAAGGCGATTGCGATGTTCAAGAAGCTCAACGCGCCCATTCTCGGTATTATTGAAAACATGAGCGCCTATGTCTGCCCTCATTGCGGGAAACGTGATGAAATCTTTGGCACCGGCGGTGCGCGCAAGGTTGCCGAGCGGCTGAATATTCCATTTTTGGGCGAGATTCCGCTCAGCACCCCGATCCGCGTCGCGTCCGATGCCGGCAAGCCGATCGTGCTGACCGATCCGGATTCAGCGGCCGCGAAGGCCTTCGTCGCCGCGGCCGAGGCGCTGGCCGCCCAAGCAAGCATCCGCGCGATGAGCCAGGAACAGGTGAAGGTGACCTTCTAGGATGGGGCGCGGGGCGGGAGACGTGGGGCGGGAGAAAGCTGTACGGTCAAGGATTCGCAGACGTTCTAAGACAGGCCGTGAGCAGTTGAACTTCTTGCGCGCGTTTAACCAGCTTACGCCACAGCAACGTTTCACCTTCAACTGCCTCATAGGCGAACTGATGATGCGGTCAAGTCCGGAGCTACTCGAAAACCGGCGAAAAGCAGTCAAGGATCCATCGGTACCTTTATTGAAGCCAAGCTGGAGACTTCATCTTCGGAAAACTCGCCGCGGAAGGCAGCTTGAGATCATTGAATGCATTGAACGGGTGCTATTGAAATGGTAGAAGCTGAGAAACCAATTCCAAAAGAGATTGGGCGGGCGAATCAGCACGACGTGAAGATCCGCTGGCAGGATGGGCATGAGAGCATCTACCCGGCCCGTGAGTTGCGCCTGGCGTGTCCCTGCGCCGGCTGCGTCGATGAAGTGACCGGCCAGCTGCGCCTTATCGCCTCGAGCGTGCCGCAGAACGTGCGCCCCTTAAAGATCGACCTCGTCGGTCGCTACGCGATGAGCATCCAGTGGTCCGATGGGCATAATACCGGAATCTATGCCTTCGACCGCCTACGCAAATCCTGTCCGTGTCCAACCTGTCGAACGGCTGGGAAGTGATCGACCGGCCCGGCTGGGAGAAATGCATGGTGAGTGAACCAAGACGGAGGAATCGCAGCGCGGTGCTGCTAGAGGATATTAAGTCCGATGTTCGAAAGGTTGCTGAGGGGCACAGCACGCTTGTCAGGGGCCAGCAGGAATTGCGGGGAGAGATCGCAGAGCTCCATGCGCGGGTTGGACAGCTAGAGAGGGTTGTGATCGAAGGCTTTAGAGATGTCAGGGCTTCGATTGCTGAGCACACGCATCAATCTTGATCATAGTTCAGGGACGCCGCTGCTGCCTGAGGTAAAGCAGGTGATGGCGGCGGTGGAGGAGGGGAACCCGTCGTCGATCCATCAGGCCGGACAGCGGGCGAAGCAACGGCTGGAGCAGGCGCGCAAACAAGTCGCATTGCTCATCAACGCGAAGCCTGAGGAAATCTCCTTCACCTCATGCGGCACCGAGTCGAACAACTGGGCGCTGAGGGGGCTGTTTTCGGCGAACAAGCGCAAAGGCAACCACATTGTGATTTCGGCGATCGAGCATCCGTCGGTCTCATTGGTCGCCCGACGGCTGGAGTTGGACGGCGGCGCCAAGGTGACGATCCTGCCTGTTGACGGCGAAGGCGTGGTGCAGCCAAGCGCCTTGAAAGCCGCGATGACGCCGCAGACGGTGCTGGTCTCGATCATGCTGGCCAACGGCGAGGTTGGGACGATTGAGCCGATCAAGGAATTGGCCGCGATCGCGCACGAGCAAGGAGCGCTGTTTCACACGGATGCTGTCGCGGCGGTCGGGTCCATCCCGGTTGACGTCAAGGCGCTTGGCGTTGACGCGCTGAGCCTGGCTGCGAATCAGTTCGGGGGGCCGCAGGGAACCGCGGTGCTGTTTGTGCGCGAGGGGGTACGCATCCTGCCGCTGTTGGAAGGCGGCGGGCAGGAGACCGGCGGCCGCTCCGGCACTGAAGCGCTGTCTGCGGTTGTCGGGCTGGCCGCCGCGGCCGGGGTCGCGACGCGCGATCTGCCGCAGCGCGTGCAGCGCCTGAGTGCACTGCGCAACCGCCTTCATGATGGGCTCAAGGAACGCATGGAAGGTCTTCGCATCAACGGCCCCATGGACTTTCGACGGGTGGCGCGGTTGCCGCACAATCTCCATGTGTGCGTCGACGGCGTCGCGAGCGAATCGCTGGTGCTGGGCCTGGATGCGGAAGGGATCGCCGCGGGCCTGGGCTCAGCGTGCAACTCGAAGGCGATGCGACCGTCCCACGTCCTCAAGGCGATGGGGCTCTCGGATGAGGAAGCCAAAGGAGCTCTTGTGCTCACATTGGGCGTGCAGACAACGGACGATGAGATAGACAGGGCGCTGGAGATCATCCCGACGGTTGTGCAACGACTTCGTAACGTGACCGCCTTAACAAGTCGCTGACGGAGAAGCGTCCCGATAAGAGAAAAACTAAGGATTCTCCAGGGTTATGAAATATATCGTTATTCTTCCTGATGGTGTAGCTGATGTTCCTATTAAGGAACTCGGCAACAAAACACCGCTGGAGGCTGCCCGGCACCCGAACATGGATTGGGTGGCGGCCAACGGAATCACCGGATGGGCCCACACGATCCCATCCGGCTTCGCGCCCGGCTCTGACGTCGGGTGCATGAGCGTCTTCGGTTATGACCCGCGCAAGTACTACACCGGCCGCGCGCCGCTGGAAGCAGCGGCACAAGGTATCGCGCTTCGTGACAAGGATGTCGTGTTTCGTTGCAACACGGTCACGGTGCAAAACGGTGTCATGGCTGACTATTCAGCAGGACATATCGAGACCCCCTCGTCGAAGCAACTCATTGAGACGCTCGACCAGCAACTTGGCAAAGATGGGGTGAAATTCTATCCCGGGGTCAGCTATCGACATCTGGCGGTCGTTGACAGTTCGGCTTGGGGTGTGGGGGTGGAAGATTTGACGGAGAAGACAACATGCACCCCACCCCACGATATTTCAGGCCAGCCGGTCGCACCGCACTTTCCAACTGGCCCAGCAGCCGACAAACTGAATGTGCTTATGGTGAGTTCGGGTGGAATTTTGGAGTCGCATCCTGTCAACCGGCAGCGAGAGCGGGAAGGCAAGCCCTCTGCGAATCGAGTCTGGTTTTGGGGACAGGGAACGACAGCGAAATTTCCGTCTTTTCAGGAGGTCTACGGCCTGCACGGGGCGTGCATCAGCGCGGTGGACATCGTGCGGGGGTTAGGAAAACTCGTGGGGTTTGAGGTCATTCAGCGCGAAGATTTTACCGGCTATTTCGATACGAACTACAAGGGCAAAGCCGAAGAGGCGCTGAAGGCGTTGGACCGCGGCTTCGATTTCGTCCTGGTCCACGTGGAGCCGACCGACGAGGCCGGCCACATGGGCGACGTTCAAAAGAAGATCCAGGCGATCCAAGACACTGACGAAAAAGTCGTCGGGATGCTCCTAGAGGGATTGAAGAAGCGTGGCGAGCCGTTTGCGGTCCTCATTGTCTGCGATCACCCGACAAGCACGATCCTTAAGACCCACATCGCGGACCCGGTGCCGTTTGCGCTCTACGCGACGGGCATCACGAAGGATGCCGTGACGGCGTATAATGAATCCGCCGTCAAGGCTTCGTCCAAACGATTCGAAGAAGGATTCCAGTTGATGTCGTTCTTTTTGCAACAGGGAAGGAACTAGGAGGCTTCATGCGGATTACGGTTCGATCAGGTCAACTCGGTCAAATTCGTGACGGCGTGCTGGTCTTCGCAGCGCTCGAAGGCGAGCAGAAGCCGGAACGGCTCTTGCCGGATTCCACCGCGCGCGACAAGGCACTCGTGAAGCTCATCGCCGACTCGGGGCTGCGGGGTGCGGCTAACGAAACCGTCTTCTTGCCGAAGGGCAACCAGTGGATCCTCGCCGTTGGGCTGGGTAAGGCGAAGGGCCTCTCGCTTGAGCGTGTGCGCCAGTTCGCCGGCACCGCGGTCAAAAGCATCCGCACGCGGGGCCACCGGCACGCCGTGCTGCCGGTCCTGCGGGAGCGGGGGCTAGGCGACACTGCGGCCGTGGCCCGGGCCTTGGCTGAGGGCGCGCTGCTGGGTCTGTATCGATACGATAAACTGCGCACGGTGCCCAAACACGAGAAGAATAAGCACGTGGATGCGATCACGCTGGTCGTGGAGCGATCGGGCGATGTGGCGCATGCCCGGCGGGGGGTCGAGAAGGCCGAGGTGATCGCCGAGGCGGTGCGCCTGGCGCGCGACCTCATCAACGGCCCGGCGAACCTCGTGACGCCGACCGTCCTGGCGAACCAGGCCCGGCAACTGGCCCAACAGCACCGGCTCAAGTGCACGGTGACCCCGTTTGCGCGGCTCAAGCGATTAGGGTTCGGCGGCATCGTCGGCGTGGCGCAGGGCAGCAATCACCCGGCGCAGTTCATCGTTCTCGAATACCGGCCGGCGCGTGCGAAAGCCACATTTGCGCTGTGCGGCAAAGGCATCACGTTTGACTCCGGCGGCCTCAGCCTTAAGCCCTCGGCGAAGATGGAGCAGATGAAGTACGACATGTCGGGCGCGGCGGCGGTGCTGGGCACGGTCAAGGCGGCCGCAGAGCTCAAGCTCCCGTACACGGTGATCGGCATCATTGCCGCGACGGAAAACATGCCCTCGGGCACGGCCCAGCGTCCCGGCGACGTCCTGAAGACGCTCTCCGGCAAGACGGTGGAGGTCCTGAACACCGACGCGGAGGGACGGCTGGTCCTGGCGGATTGTTTGCACTACGCCAAGCGGTTCAAGCCGGACTGCGTCGTGGACTTGGCGACGCTGACCGGCGCCTGCGTGGTGGCGCTGGGCAGCGAGGCCGTCGGGCTCATGACGAAGGACGAGAAGCTGGCCGCGCGCCTCAGCCAGGCCGGCAAAGAGACGTACGAGCGCGTGTGGCGCCTGCCGCTGTGGGATGAGTACGGCCCGGCGATGAAATCGGACATCGCGGATCTGCGCAACGTGACGAACACCGGCGAGGCCGGCACGATCACCGCAGCCAAGTTTCTGGAAGAGTTCGCGGCAGGCCTGAACTGGGCGCATCTGGATATCGCCGGCACCGCCTGGGCGGACAAGGACAGACCGTACATTCCGAAGGGTGCTGTGGGCATTGGCATCCGGCTCCTCATCAACTTGATGGAACACTGGAAGTGAGGCAGATGCCACATACCGATGATGAGCTGAGGCGATTGAAAGAAGTTCTGGAAGTGCCGACGGGACAGGAGTGGGAGGCGACCGTCAAGCTGCTGCTGCGGCTCATGGGGGAGGATCCGAGGCGGGAGGGGCTGCGCCGCACCCCGTTGCGCGTGAAGCAAGCGCTGCAATTTCTGACGGCCGGCTATCGGCAAGATCCGAAGAAAATTCTGAGCCGCGCGTTCACACAGGTCAAGCACGATGAGATGATCGTCGTGAAAGATATCGACTTTTTTTCGATTTGTGAGCACCACCTCATTCCATTTTTTGGGAAGTGCCACATCGCGTATGTCCCGAATAAAAAGATCATCGGGCTCAGCAAAATCCCCCGGCTCGTGGACGCCTTCGCCAGGCGGCTGCAGGTCCAGGAGCAGCTGACGACCCAGATCGCCGAGGCGCTCAATCAGCACCTGCAGCCGCTCGGGGTGGCGTGCGTCATCGAAGCCAGCCACCTGTGCCTCATGATGCGCGGGGTGCAGAAGCAGAACGCCCGGGCGGTGACCAGCGCCATGCTCGGCGCGTTTCGGACCAGCGAGAAGACCCGCGCGGAGTTCCTGACGCTGATCCGCTCCAATCTTGCCGACTAGCCCCGTGGACGGGGCTAGCAGACGGCGGCGTCTTATGATAACATGTTATTTCCCAATTAGATGGCTCAGAAACCTCAGCCGGTAACCCAATTAGAGTTCGCCCGCTCCGGCGTCATCACGGATGCCATGAAGCGGGTGGCGGAGCGCGAGCGGCTGGATCCGGAGCTGATCCGCGCCGAGATCGCGCGCGGGCGGCTCATCATCCCGGCGAACATCCACCATCTGGCGGAAAGCCTGGACCCGATGGGGATCGGGATCGTCTGCTCTGTGAAAATTAACGCCAACATGGGCAACTCGGCGGTGACCTCCGACATCGAGGAGGAGCTCAAGAAGCTCCACATGGCGGTGCACTACGGCTCGGACACCGTGATGGACCTCTCCACCGGCGGCAACATCCCGGAGATCCGCAAAGCGCTCATCGCCAAAAGCCCGGTGCCGTTGGGGACGGTCCCCATTTATGAGGCGGTGACGCGGGTCAAGCGGGTGGAGGACCTGACGCCGGAGCTGCTGCTTGCGGTGATCACGGAGCAGGCCGAGCAGGGCGTGGACTACATGACGATCCACGCCGGCATCCT
>JACQHS010000134.1 GCA_016198915.1 Candidatus Omnitrophota bacterium | reverse complement strand
CTGGAACCAGCCCCGGTGCTGGTCCGAGCCTTCAAGATACAGGTGGGCCGGCCAGCCCAACTCCTTTCGCGGTTTGAGCACCGCCTCATGGCTCACGCCGGAATCAAACCACACATCGAGGATGTCCGTCTCCCTGCGCAGCTGCGTGCCCTGGCACGAGGGACATGTCACTCCGGCAGCGAGTTCTTCCGGTGACGCGGAAAACCAGGCGTCGATGCCCCGCTCACTCAGCGTGCGTTCAATCTGCTCGATCACGCGGGCATCCAGGAGCGGCTGATCGCATGCCTTGCAGTGCAGAATGGGAATCGGGGTTCCCCAGTAGCGCTGGCGGGACAGGCACCAATCCGGGCGGGTGTCCAGCATCCCGGTGATGCGGTTAAACCCCGTGGGCGGAATCCAACGGACCATCCGGGCTGCGTCCAGGAGCCGCTGGCGCAGCCCATGGGCGTCAACGCTCAGAAACCACTGAGGGGTGGCGCGGAAAATCACCGGCTGCTGGCAGCGCCAGCAGTGCGGGTAGGAGTGGGTGATGGGCTCTTCGGCCAAAAGGAGCCCGCGCGCGCGCAGATCGGCAACGATCTTCGGGTTCGCGTCAAAGACCAATTGGCCGGCAAACGCCGGCACGTCCTTCGTGAATCGCCCTTGGTGGTCCACCGGTGAAAGGATGTCCAGCTTCTCCCGTTGCCCGATCACGTAGTCTTCCTGTCCATGCCCCGGGGCGATGTGGACAACACCGGTGCCTTCAGTCAGGGAGACGCTCTCATCGGTCACGACGATGCTGGACCGATTCCCAAAAGGGGCGCGGCAGCGCCAGCCTTCCAATTCCTTGCCCGTTCTCTTCTCCACGATCCGAACCGACTTTGCCTTCAACTGCGAGGCCACGCGCTCAGCAAGATCGGCGGCGACGACCAGGCGAGACGCCCAGCGCTCATCTTCCAGCACCGCGTACTGCGCCTGAGGATGAAGGCAGAGCGCCACATTCGCCGGCAGCGTCCAGGGTGTGGTCGTCCAGACCGCAATGGCCAGCTTGGGCTGACCCTCCACCGGAAACGCCACGTAGATGGAGGTGTCGCTGCGGTCCTCATATTCCACCTCGGCCTCAGCCAGCGCGGTTTCGCAGGTCGCGCACCAGTACACGGGCTTGCTTCCTCTATAGATGTAGCCGGCCTGGACCAGCTCCCGGAAGATGCGCAGGATCGTCAGCTCATAGTCCTTGTCCATCGTCAGGTACGGATGGTCCCAATCCCCCAGCACCCCCAGCCGCTTGAACTGCTCCCGCTGGATCTCCACGTACCGCTGGGCAAAGGCGCGGGCCTTCTCGCGGAATTCGGTCTGGGCGATCTGGGACTTCGTCTTACCAAGCTCCTTGAACAGCTGGTGCTCAATCGGCATGCCATGGCAGTCCCAGCCCGGCACGTACGGGCTGTCAAAGCCCTGCATCGTTTTGTACCGCACGATGAGATCCTTGAGGATCTTGTTCAAGGCGTGGCCGATGTGGATGTCGCCGTTGGCGTAGGGCGGGCCGTCATGGAGGATGAACCGCGGAGCGCCGGCTCGGGCTTTCCTGATCTGTTGATAGAGATCCTCCGTATGCCAGCGCGCAATGAACGCCGGCTCGCGCGCCGGCAGATCCGCCTTCATCGGAAACGCGGTTTTCGGCAGGTTGAGCGTCGCCTTGTAATCCATCGACCGCAGGGCCCCTCAGCGCAAATGGAACGCCAAATCGAACAGCGATTTCACCAGAAACTGCCGCGCGAACCACAAGAACATCAGCAAGATGATCGGCGAGAGGTCCAGCATCCCGATGACCGCAAACGGCAGACGGGCGCGGATCCAATCAAACACCGGCTGGGTCACCGACCGCAAAAACTGCACCACGGGATTAAAGGGATCCGGACTGACCCAGGAGATCATCACGGCGATGAAAACCACAATACTGTAGAGCCACAGTGCCTTATCGAGAATGACCGCCAAGGCCTCAAACAAGTTGCCAAGAATGAACATTGTCTCCCCCTTGACTGGTGTCTGACGCCATTCTCATTCTCAGGACTTCGATAGGGCTCGCGATCGTTTCGCCGCCGCCCGCAGCGCTTCGGCGAAGTGGCGGCCGACATCTCGCTTGGCGAGCACGCGCAGGGCGGCTTCGGTTGTGCCCTTCTTTGAAGCCACCCGCGCAATCCACTCCGTAGGACTGAGCTGATCGCCGGCCAGCAGCTCGACACTGCCGGCGAGCGTCTGACGCACCGCGCGCTTCGCAACGGCGGCCGGCAGCCCCAGCGCCACCGCAGCCTCTTCCCAGATGCGGGTCAGGAAAAAGACGTACGCCGGCCCTGAGCCGCTGACCGCGGTGATCGCATCCAGGGACCGTTCCGGCAACTCCACCGCCTCGCCCACCGCGCCAAAGATGGCCTGGGCGACCGCCCGGTGTCTCGACGTTGCGGACCGCCCGCAGGCATAGGCGGAAAATCCTTTGCGAGCCGTGGCGGGCAGATTCGGCATCACCCGGATGACCGGGCTCTTCCGCAGCCGCGCGCTCACGTAGCGCAGGGTGATTCCGGCGGCGATCGAGATGATGAGCTGCCGCCGGCTCAGGCAGGGGGCGATACCGTCGAGCACCGAAGCCATCTCCTGCGGCTTCACGGCCAGCACGATGACATCCGCTTCGCATGCGACCAAACAATTCTCTTGCGTCGTGCGCACCCCGAGTGCTCGCAGGCGGGCTCGCGCGGCACGATTCGGGTCAGCGGCCAGCAGCGCGCGCCGCGCAACACCCTGAGCGACGAGGCCGGTGATGAGTGCGTGGCCCATCGTGCCGGCGCCGATGAAACCAATGGTTAATCCCCGAAGCGCTTTCATGAGGAAGTTCCAAAGATAGCCGTTCCGATGCGGACAACATCCGCGCCTTCTTCAATAGCGACTTCAAAATCCTGTGACATGCCCATTGAAAGGCAGAAGGTGGCGGGTGGAAGGCGGAGGGAGGAGGTCACCTCATCGCGAAGTCCGCGAAGCTGATAGAAGATGGGACGGACGGTTTCCGGATCGTCGGCAAATGGCGCGATGGTCATCAACCCCCTTAACCGCAGATGCGGCAGCTGCGTCACGCGAGCACCCAGCGCGGGGGCGTCGTCAGGCCGGCAGCCGAATTTCGTCGCTTCCCCGCTCACATTCACCTGAATGAAGACTTCTACCTCTCTATCCGCTGCTGCGGCGTGGCGCTCGAGAGTCTCTGCCAGCGCCGACGAGTCAAGCGAATGGATGGTCTCAAACAGCTCTACCGCCTCCTTGGCTTTATTTCGCTGGAGATGACCGATGAGATGCCATTTCACACCAGAACCCAGAACGCGTTGTTTCTCACGGGCTTCCTGGACGCGGTTTTCTCCGAGATGCGTCAACCCGCAGGCAACCGCCTCCTGGATCCCGACGGCACCAACCCCCTTGGTCACCGCAACCACCGTCACCGTCGAGGAATTTCGTCCGCGGCGCTGGCAGGCGTTCGCGATGCGCCGATGCACCGCCGCGATCCGCTCCCCCAGTTCAGCCGGTCCCATCAAGATGGAGGCTACTCTAACACACGGCGGGAAGTAGCGTCAATGAGAGGCGGCAGGTGCCGCCCTAGAAATACTCGGTCAGGACGAGGCGGGTACGGGTCACGAGACGATCGACAAACCGCGCGGACGGCGTGATGGGGCCGCGGGAAGGCGTTCGGGTGGCAAGGTCGAGGAGCCCGGCGACCGGTGTGAGCGCAATCTGGCGCGCCATGTCGCCGATGCCCTGGGCGCGGGGCGTGCGG
>JACQHS010000140.1 GCA_016198915.1 Candidatus Omnitrophota bacterium | reverse complement strand
GTTCGAGGAAATTCTCCAGCGGGAATATCAGATCGGCAACGAGTTTCTGGCCGGGAAAAAGCGGAAGATTTTTGGCACCGCGGCCGTGCTGCCCGCCCGCGACAAGGCGGTGGAGATTTTCCAGGCGATCGTGGAGGACGGGCCCTTCAGCGAGCATGGCCAGCTCGCCCAGTACAAGCTGGGCCTAGCACATCTGGCGCTGAAAGACTACGAGGCCGCCGTCGGCGCCCTCGAGCAGGTCATCTCGCGCTATCCCGACTCCCCGCTTGTGGATGACGCGCGCTATCAGATTGCGATGGCGAGCCTCAAGGGCACCTTTCGGCCGGGCTACGATCCGTCGCCGACGGATCTGGCGATCCGCGAGCTGGAAACCTTTGTGCGCACCTATCCCTCGGGAGAGCTGGCCGACGATGCGCGCAGCCGCCTCGGGGACTTGAAGGAGCGCCGAGCGCAGCACGAATGGCAGGTCGCCCAGTTCTATGAACAGCGGCGGCGGCCGGCCTCCGCACGGGTCTACTACGCGGCCATCGTGGATGCGTACGCCCACACCTCTTGGGCGCCCAAGGCTGCGGCCCGCATCGAAATCCTCGAGCAGAAGCTGTAAGCATGCTCCGCCGTCAAACCGCCAATACGCTGCGCTCCTCCTTCCTCCTTCTTCCTTCTATCTTCTATCTTCTCATCTCCGGTTGCGGCTACACCACACGTCCCGGTCTGGCGTCCCATCTCAAGACCATCTACGTCAAGCCATTCGTCAACAAAATCGACCTCACCGTGCTGCCCACCAACCAGCAGCAGTTTCCCATCTACCGCCACGGGATGGAGGTCGATCTCACCAATGAGGTGATCAACCGCTACCAGTTCACCGGGCTGCTGCGCCCGGCCCGCGCCGAGCGGGCGGACTGCCGCTTGGAAGGGGAGTTACTGGAGTTCCGCCGCGATCCGCTTCGGTTCGATGCCTCGCAGCAAGTCGAAGAGTGGCGTTTGAACATCGTGGTGAATCTTCGGTTTATCGACCAGACCACGAACACCGTGCTCTGGGAGGAGTCGAGGCTGACCGGCGACACCACGTACTTCGCCACGGGCGCCAACGCCGAGAGCGAAACCTCTGCCTTGAGCCGCGCTCGGACCGACCTGGCCCGCCGCATCGTCGAGCGCTCCGTCGAGAGCTGGTAACACAAATCTAAATCGTTCCCTCCATGTCGCACACGGGGTTACACCTCTTCCTGGGTCCTGACCGGGCCCGCAAGCTGTCGCGCCTCCAAGAGTTCGAACGCTCGCTGCGCGTTACCACCCTCGATCGGCATGACCTCGACGGTTCAGCGGTGCGCTCCGCGGATCTGGTTGCCCTCTGCCGCCAGCGTCCCGCCGCCAGCCCGGCGCGGCTGATCGTGGTGGACCGCGCCCAGCGGCTGTCCGCGGACTGCGTGCAGGCCCTTGCGCATCATGCCCAGGCGATCGCCCAGACCGCCTGCGTGGTGCTGCTGGTCGACGAGGAGCTGGGCGGACGACATCCGCTGGCCCCGTTTCAACGTCAGGCGAATGCCGTGATCGCCGTTGAGCAGTTTCCGGCTCGTGATGTTCCGGCGGTGAAGCCGTTTGCGCTGCTGGATGCCCTGGGCCGCCGCGACGCAACCGAAGCTCTCTTGGCGGTGCACGATCAGCTCGTCCATGGGAAGGAGCCGCTCGAACTGTTGGGGCTCGTCGCGTGGCAATTGCAGCGGTGGGTGATGATCCGGCGCTTGCTGGACGCCGGCCACGGGGCGGCGCACATCGCCGATGTGAGCGGCATCCGTCCCTGGCAGGTTCAGCGCCTGCAGTCAGAGGTGGGGGATCGCCCGCTGAACGCTCTGCAGGTGTTGTTGCAGCGCTGTTGGCAGCTGGATGCCAACGCCAAGCGCAGCGCGGTGATTCCGCGGCTGGCGGTCGAACAGCTGGTCCTCGAGATCTGCCAATTACCCGTGCGGGACGGAGAGATTAGGGCTTCTTCAGGCGGCGCGAGAGGCGGGACTTATAGCGGGCGGCGGTATTGCGGTGAATAATCCCTTTGGACGCCGCGCGGTCGTACTTGCTCGTCAGCGACTGAATCAGCGCGCGCGCGTCGTCCAGCCGCTGGGCGCTCACGAGCGTCACGAACCGCTTCGTGAGCGTTTTCAATTCCGAACGGACCATCTGGTTGCGCTGCTGCCGGCCTCGGTCCTTCCGCAGCTGCTTCAACGCCGCATGCTTGATCGCCATCGGATCCTCCTTCGCAAGGAGCCATATTCTAGCATATGAGCGGCGCAGTGACGAGTCGGATCGCCCGGTCCACCAGCGTCCTGGCGCTGGCCATCGGGCTCAGCCGCGTGCTCGGGTTCGTCCGCGACCTGCTGATGGCCCGGTTGTTCGGGACCCTCGCGGCGGCCCAGGCGTTCGTGGTGGCCTTCCGGCTGCCGAACCTGCTGCGCGATCTCGTGGCCGAGGGGGCGGTGACCAGCGCGTTTGTCCCGGTCTTGAGCTGGTACCGGGCGAAGGGCGAAACCGAGGAGTTCTGGCGTTTGAGCCAGACGCTCTTGGCCCGGCTGGTCCTGGTCCTTTGCGTCCTTGGGATCGCGGGGTCGCTTGCGGCACCGCTCATCGTCCGCCTCATCGCGCCGGGGTTTGCCTCCGACCCGGAGAAATTCGCGCTGACCGTCCGGCTGACGCGCCTGTTGTTTCCGTTCATTACACTGGTGGGTCTCTGGGCGTACTTTATGGGTTTGCTGAACAGCCTGCGCCATTTCGCGATGCCAGCCCTGGGCCCCGCTATCCTCAATCTGTCGATGATCGCCGCCTGTCTCTGGGTTGTTCCCCGCGTCTCACCCGGTATCATGGCGCTCGCCGGTGCGGTCATGGTGGGCGGCGTCATCCAGCTGGCGGTCCAGCTGCCGGTGGCGCATCGGCTCGGGTTCCGGTGGCGGCTGCGGTGGACGCATGCGGGCTCAAGCCGGATCACCGCGCTCCTCGGGCCGCGGATGGTGGGATCGGCGGTGTACCAAACGAGCGTCCTCATGCATACGGCGCTTGCGTCGCTGAGCGCGGTCGTCGGGGAAGGGGCGGTCGCCGCGCTCTATTTCGCGAATCGGCTCGTGCAATTGCCGCTCGCCCTCTTCGGGACGGCGAGCGCCCAGGCCAGCCTGCCGTCGCTCTCAGAACAGGCGGCGCACAATGATCTTCAGGGATTCCACGCCACCCTCCTTTCGGTGATCCGCATGGTCGGCTTTGTCATCCTGCCGGCGTCGCTCGGGTTGATGGTGCTGGCGTTTCCCATTGTGGGCGGCCTGTTTGAGCGCGGCGCATTCGATCACCGGGCGACGGTCATGACCGCTCAGGCGCTGATCTGCTACTGCCCGGGGCTCCTGGCCTACTCGGTCAGCAGGGTTCTGACCGGCGCGTTCTACGCCCTGCACGATACCGCGACCCCGGTGCGGCTTGCCGTGGAAGCGCTGATCCTGAATCTCCTCGCCAGCCTGCTGCTGATGTGGCCGCTGCAGGTCGGTGGGCTGGCGCTGGCCGCGGCCATCACCAACTCTGCAAACGCCTACCGCTTGACGCGTTGTCTGGAGCGACGCCTGTCGGCCCCGCTGTTCGCCCCGGTCCTCGGTTCCCTGGGACGGATCTTGGCCGCTTCTCTGGTGATGGCGGCCAGCTGTCGGATCATCTGGGCGATCGGCCGGTTTGACGACTATCCGCTCATCGGCCTGCCGATCACGATTCTCGTCGGGCTCGCCATCTACGCAGGCGCCTGCGCCGCGTTTCGGGTGCGGGAACTCTCGAAGGCGCTCCAATGGGCCAGCCGGCTGCCCGCCCCTCAGCCCTTCGCCAGCGAATAGCGTGTCTGTCCGATCAGCCGGGCGTCTATCTGTTCAAAGACGCGCGCGGCGAGCTCCTCTACGTCGGCAAGGCGGTGAGTCTGCGCAAGCGTGTCACCTCGTACTTTCGTCCGGCCTCGTCGCTGGGGCCGCGCATGGCGAAGATGGTCCGTGCTGTCGCCGATGTCGAGGTGCGCCGCACGACATCGGAAGCCGAAGCCCTCCTGCTAGAAGCCCAGCTCATCAAGGAGTACCGGCCGCCGTACAACGTCGCGTTTCGCGACGACAAATCCTACCCGATACTTAAAGTCACCAGCGAGCCGTTTCCGCGGCTGCTCGTGACGCGGCGCAAGCTTTCGGACGGGGCCACCTATTTCGGCCCCTATACTGACGCGAGTCTCATGCACCAGGCGGTGCAGTTTTTGCGCCGCGTCTTTCCCTTGCGGACGTGTACGCGGTTTCCCAAGAGCCCCTGTCTGGAATACCATTTGGGGCAATGCCTGGCGCCTTGTGCGAAGTATATTGACGCGCCGAGGTACCAGCGCATCGTGGAGGACCTGGTCGCGTTTCTGCAGGGCAAGCGGGATGATCTCCTGCGCGACCTGGCGCGCCGCATGGACCAGGCCTCGCGGCACCAGCGCTTCGAGGAGGCCGCACGCTTGCGGGATCAAGTTCAGGCGCTCTCCTCGGTGATCGTCGCCAAACAGAAATCGCTCTCTGCCGGACCGCTGGAGCAGTTGCAGGCGGCGCTCAGGCTGCCGCGGCTGCCACAGCGCATCGAAGCCTTCGACATCTCCCACATCTTCGGCGCCTTTTCGGTCGGCTCGCTCGTCGTGTTCCTCGACGGCAAGCCGCACAAGGCGCACTACCGCAAATTCCGCATTGAGATGGTGCAGGGCATTGATGACTACCGGATGATGCGCGAAGTGATCCATCGCCGCTACAGCGGGTCGCTCGTCGAGGACCTGCCATTTCCGGACCTCGTACTCGTTGATGGCGGCAAAGGACAGCTGAGTGCTGCGTGTGACGAACTGGCCGCGCTCTCCTTGACACTGCCTGCAATCGGCTTGGCGAAACGCTTCGAGCATATCTTTCTCCCGCAGGCGTCGCAGCCGATCATCTTGCTGCCAACCTCGCCGGTCCTCCACCTCGTCCAACACATTCGTGATGAGGCGCACCGGTTTGCCATCACCTACCACCGGACCCTGCGCCGTAAGGCGGCATTGACTTCAACTCCTCTGAGACGACGCGCGCACCGCCCTGCCGCATGACGCCGCGTCGTCCTCCTACGCCATTTGAAGAGCAGGTCTACGCCATCGTGCGCCGCATCCCGCGAGGAGCCGTTCGCTCGTATCGGTGGGTGGCCGAGCAGCTCGGCGACCCCCGGCTTGCCCGCGCCGTCGGCAACGCCCTGAACCGTAATCCCTGGCCATTTCCCAAAAACGTCCGCACGTCCGCACGCCAGCACGTCCGCACGCGTGTCCCCTGCCATCGGGTGATCCGATCTGATGGAACGTTGGGCGGATACGCCAAGGGCTCCACCCGCAAGCGAGCGCTCCTGCGTCGTGAAAAGGTCAGGTATACTTGACACTGCGGCGATTTCACCCATGACTTCCGACTCAACGCCTCAGACGAACCCGACACGCCGTCGGTGGAAGCTTGTCCCCCTGAAGGAGGAACGGCTTGAGCGCAAGCTCGCCCTCGCCTTCGGGTTCATGTTGTTTATCCCCACTCTCATCCTGGTGTGGGCGATGGTGGACGGGGTGGAGCTGAGCCTCGCCATCTTCCTCGTGTCGGCCTCCTCCTTCCTCGGCTATTTCCTCGTGGCGCGGCCCATGATCAAATCCGTGGTGGAGATTGCGAAGAGAATTCAAACTGTTTCCTCCGAACGGTCCTTCAGAACGGTCGATGTCAACGAGCACAACGAAATCGGCGAGCTCGCGCGCTCCTTCAACCGCCTCACGCAGGAATTGGAGCAGAAGATCGATGAGCTGGAATCCTCCCGTCAGCTCGTCAAGAGGCTCCTCACCCGCATCGGCAACGCCATCGTGTCCTACGAAGGCATCGATAGTCTGCTGACCCTCATCGTGGAGAACACCGTCGGCGCCCTCGAGGCGCAGATGGGCAGTCTCCTGCTCGTGGACGGGGAAAAACAGGAGCTCGTGGTCAAGACGACCTGGTCGCAGAATGGACAGGTTACCGACGACCAGTTTCGCGCCAAGCTGGGGGATGGGATCGCTGGCTGGGTCGCGAAGGAAGGCCGGCCCATGTGCGGCCCCGGGAAAGCTTCTATCCTGGGGTTTACCGGTCAGGAGAAGGAGGGGACAATTTTGTGCGTTCCCCTGACGCTTCGCGATCGGCCCATCGGAGTCATCGGGATCCTGCGGGAAGAGGCCACGCGCACGTTCACCGAGGACGACGAATCCCTCATGGCCAGCATCGGTGTTCAGATGGCGGTGGCGATTGAGAACTATCGCTTGAATCTCGATATCGAGCGGACCTATGTGGAAACAATCATGGCGCTCGCCCTTGCGGTGGAAGCGAAGGATCCGTACAGCGCCGGACATTCCAAGCGCGTCGGCTTCTATTCCCGGAAGATCGGCGAGATCATGGGATTGGATGAAGAGACGCTGCGCGTGTTGAATGACGCCGGGGTGTTGCATGACGTCGGCAAAATCGGCATTAAGGATGAGATTCTGCTCAAACCGGATCTCTTGACGACGGACGAAGAGAAAATTATGCAGCAGCATCCAGTCATTGGGGAAGCCATCGTCAAGCCGGTCCGATCGCTCCAAAAGGTCGGTACCCTCGTGCGCCACCATCATGAGCGCTTTGACGGGACCGGATATCCCTCAAGCCTCAAGGGGGAGGAGATCCCCCTGGGTGCGCGCATCTTGTCGGTGGCGGACACGTACGACTCGATGGTGACCGACCGGCCCTACCGCAAACGGCTGGCTATCGAAGACGCCAAGGCAGAGCTGCAGCGGCTTGCTGGCGTCCAATATGATCCCACCGTAGTACAAGCCTTCCTTCGGGTTCTGGCAGAGAAAGAACAGCGTCGCACCGCGGCGGCTGACCAAGCCGCTTGACTCCAAAAATAGAAGCGTCCCGCACGGTGCTATGCTAAACTACCTCGTCATGGCGACGACCCCGCTGCCCGACCAACTGGTGGACCTGCGCAATCGCCTCAGCGCGCTCCAAGGCCGGTGGGACGAACTGCGGAGGTATCTTTGACCTCGAGCACCTGACCCGCCGCATCGCCGAGATCGAGCAGGCGATGGGTGCCGGCGATTTTTGGTCGGACCAATCCCGCGCGAACCAGACCATCCAGACGTTGAAAGCGCTCAAGCAGCAACGCGCTCCTATCGAGCAATTCCAGCAAGGCCTTCGCGATCTCACCGAGCTCCTCACGCTTACCGAGTTCGAGGATCACGCATCCATCGAGCAGTTGACGAAGGATGTCGCGTCGCTGGAAGCACAATTCGGTCAGTTGGAGATCCAGCGGCTTCTCGGCAGCGAGCTCGACAGCAAGGACGCGATCTTCTCGGTCCACTCCGGCGCCGGCGGGACCGAATCCTGCGACTGGGCGCAGATGCTGCTGCGGATGTACCGCCGGTGGGCGGATGAGCACGGCTTCTCGACTGAGGTCATCGACCTGCTGCCCGGCGAAGAGGCCGGCGTGAAGAACGCCACGCTCATCATCCACGGCCCGTACGCCTACGGATACCTCCAGGGCGAGGAAGGCGTGCACCGCTTGGTGCGTATTTCCCCCTTCGACGCGAATAAGCGCCGCCACACCTCCTTTGCGTCAGTGGATGTCGTGCCCGAAGCCGATGAGGATGTGCCCATTGAGGTGAAAGAGGGAGAATTGCGCATCGACGTGTACCGCTCGAGCGGCAAAGGGGGCCAGTCAGTGAATACCACAGACTCCGCCGTGCGCATCACCCACCTGCCGACCGGCCTCGTCGTCCAGTGCCAGGATGAGCGCTCGCAGCTCCAGAATAAGACGAAAGCGATGAAGGTGCTCAAGTCGCGGCTGGCGGAGCTTGAGCGGCGCAAACGGGAAGAGCAAGAAGCGAAAGACTACCAGTCGAAGCAAAGGATCGAGTGGGGCTCGCAGATCCGCTCCTACGTCCTGCACCCCTACAACATGGTCAAAGACCACCGCACCGAGCAGGAGACCGGCAACGCCCAGGCGGTCCTCGACGGCAAGCTCGATCCCTTCATCGAGGCCTACCTGCGCTGGAAGACTCGACAGGGAAGCGAGAGGGGCTAAGAGCCATGAAAAGGGCGGTTGCAACTACAGCGTGCCTACTGATTGCAATCGGGTTAAGTAGCTCGAGCGCGATGGGCGAGGGGTGGAAGCGTGAGCCTTTGCCGCCTGAAGAACAGGTTCTTCGTGAGCAGCTGGAGGCCGATACGTCTTTTCAAATACTGCTTCCACTTCAGCAGACCGTTGAAGAAAGTTTGGAAGCCGGTGATACAGCTGTGCTGGACGTGGTGGCCAAGAACAATGCGATCAGGGAGGCGTTGTTTGACGCCTTCGCTACTCGCAAAGGCTCTGCCAGGGCGAAAATTAGCTCTTACGGAATTGAAGGTGGTCGCGTCACCGACTACATGATAATCGAGGATGGAAGAGTCACTGTCGTCTATGATGCCTCAAGAGACCGCCCCGTATCGGGAGGGATTCATTCTTACGAGATCGACCGAATCGAAATAGGCTATCGCGAGCGCAACATCAATGGGTTCATGCGATTCCAGCGCTTGGATAGCGCAACCCCTGAGCGAGGCAAACCGCTGATTATTCAGTATAGATTGCCTACTGGAGTTAAACGGTTCTTTTGATGATGATGTATCCTTAGCGCACATTCGGAGCGATCACTGAAGCCCTTCCTCGTCGCTTGTCGGATGTCACTCGTCGCTACTAACTAATGGTTAACTGGGTGTTCCAAAAACTCATCGGGACGTACCACGAGCGGGAATGCCGCCGGCTCTGGCCGGTTGTCAAGCGCATCAACCAGCTGGAACCGCAGATCCAAGCACTCTCCGACGAGCAGTTGCGCGCCAAGACGGATGAGTTCAGACGGCGCATTCAGGAAGGCCTCAAGGGCGAGCACTTCCTGGATCCGTCCAAGCCGGAGTGGTATGACCTCAACGCGGATGAGCGGCTGGCCAAGCGCCGGCAGCGGCGCAAGATCCAGCAGGCCGTGTTAGACGAGATCCTTCCCGAGGCGTTTGCGGTCGCGCGCGAGGCGGCCAAGCGGACCGTCAAGATGCGCCACTTTGACGTGCAGCTGCTGGGCGGCATGATCCTCCATGAAGGCAAGATCGCGGAGATGGCGACCGGCGAAGGCAAAACGCTCGTCGCCACGCTCGCCGCCTATCTCAATGCGCTGACCGGCCGCGGGGTCCACATCGTGACGGTCAACGACTACTTGGCGCGCCGCGACGCGCGGTGGATGGGACCGATCTATCATTTACTGGGATTATCCATCGGCGTCATCCAGGGGGTGGATCCGGTGGAGCGCCGGCCTGGAGAAGAGTCGCTCTCCTTCATCTACGATCCCACCGTGACCACGGGCAGCGACCGATTTCTGCACTTGCGTCCCGTCACGCGGCCGGAAGCCTACCGCGCGGACATCAC
>JACQHS010000130.1 GCA_016198915.1 Candidatus Omnitrophota bacterium | reverse complement strand
GGGGCGGCGCGGCCGAGTTCAGGACCGACACGGAGTCGGCGGACACTTCCACCATGCCTGAGGGGAGCTTGGGATTCTCCGTGCCTTTGGGTCTGGGGCGCACGGGGCCGGTGATGCGCAGGACATACTCGGGCCCGAAGGTTTTCGCCTGCCGGTGCAACTCGGCGTTGGTTTTGGCGTTGAACACGACTTGGGCCAGCCCAGAGCGGTCGCGCAAATCGATAAAGCTCAAGCCCCCGTGGTCGCGCCGCCGGTGGAGCCAACCGCATAGCGTCACCATGTTACCCACGTGGCTTTCCGTTAATTCCCCGCACCCGTGCGTTCTTAACATCAGCGATGCGTAGTCTTTGCTATCTCGGGACGCTTCTATTTTCGCCCTAGCTCACCCTAATGACATGCCGTCGTCTTTAACCGCTTCGCGATCTCTTGCGCAAACACGTCAAATCCGATGGTGTCCTGCGGCCCGCCTTCCTCTAAATCTTTGACCGTCACTTCGCGGCGCTTGAGCTCCTGCTCCCCGAGAATCGCCACCAGGCGGCAGCCGGCCTTGTCCGCTTCGCGCAGCTGCGCCTTGAGGCTCCGCCCGTCATAATCGAGCACCGCCCCCACCCCCAGAGCCCTGAGCTGCTGGGCGAACCGAAAGCCTTCGTTCACGAATGCTGGCTGCGCGGTGGCGAGGTAAATGCCTTGGCGGGGCGGGGTCTCCGTCGATGGCGGTTTGGTCGCCGCCAGCAACAGCCGCTCAATGCCGGCCGCGAACCCGCACGCGCCAGACGGCGGCCCGCCGAACTCCTCGACCAGGTGATCGTAGCGTCCGCCGGCCGCCACCGCATCCTGAGCGCCGAGGCCTTTCGCGCGCACTTCGAACACCGTCCGCGTGTAGTAGTCTAGACCCCTCGCGAACACTTGTGTATCGTCGAAAGTGACGCCGGCGTCACGAAGCCCGCCGCGTACCGTATCGAAATGGGTAGTGCAGGAATCGCACAGGATGGGGTATCCCGTCTTGCTCCGTATCCTGGCGATCGCCGCTCGCGCTTCGTTCTGGCATCGATCCTTCCTGCAATCCAGAACTCGGAACACGTTCCGCTCGAACCGCTTCTGACAGTCTGGACAGAGTTTCGTTCGCTCGTCTTCGAGTTGGGAGCGCAACTCACTGGCGGAGCGCTGCTGATCGTCCCGGCATCCCATGCTGGAGAGCCAGGTGACGGCATCTGTCACCCCGCAGGCGCGCACACACGCCTGGCACAGCACGATCACCTCCACATCCACCCACGGGCTGTGCGAGCCGATCGCCTCAACCCCGAACTGGTGGAACTGGCGGAACCGCCCGGCCTGCGGCCGCTCGGCGCGGAACATCGGTCCCAGGTAAAAGAGCTTCGCAAATCCCTGCGTTTTATGGAGGTTGTGCTCAAGATAGGCCCGCACGACCGGGGCGGTGCCCTCCGGCCGCAGGACGATGTCGTGGTCGCCGCGGTCCTTGAACTGGAACATCTCCTTTTGGATGAGGTCGGTGGTTTCGCCGAGCGAGCGCAGGAAGAGCTTGGCATCCTCGATGAGCGGCGTGCGCAGCTCCGCATACCCGTAGAGACGGGCCAGACGCCGGGCGGCGTGCTCCGCCGCGGACCATCGCTTGACGTCGTCACCGAGAAGGTCGGACGTGCCTCGTACGGCTTGAATGGCCATCGTGATGTGTACTGCGTTCACAGGATGGATGGATGCGCGCGCCGGAACCGGAAGGGGGCGAGGGGATTGAGGCTATTTGATGTCCTGCCGCATCAGCAGGCCGGGCTTAAACACCACCACCCGCTTCGACGGCACCGGGACTTCCTGGCCGGTCTTGGGGTTGCGGCCGCGTCGGGGGGCGCGCTGCCTGACCTTGAAGACGCCGAAGTTGCGCAGCTCGATCGTCTTCCCTTCCTTCAGGCTTTCAATCAGATGGTGCAGCGTCCGCTGGACCACCCGCTTCACGTCCACCTGGGTGATCCCGGTTTCTTTCGCGACCGTCAACACTAAGTCTTTCTTAGTCAGCGCCATAGGATGGGCTAGCCTATCACAGCGCCTTGGGGCTTGTCAATCGTTTCAACACAACCGCTTCGTCGCCCAAGAGTTGGCTCAAGGCCTCCAACAGCTCCTGCCGCGGCTCCACCTTGAAGCCTTCAGCCAATTTGAGCCGCAGGGAGGGCTCGCGCGGGATCTCCAGCCGCAGGGTGATCGGCGTCACCCCGGGAAATTTGGCCAGCAATCCCTTGAGCTGCTCCAGCAGGTCCTTCTCCATGCCAGGGCTGTGGAGGACGAGCTCAATGGCCCGCGTCAATTTGCTGGCCCCCTGCTCGATGGGAATGATCTGCTGCGCGACGAGGCGCGGCCGGTCCTCGCGGATCGCAATGCGCCCCTCCACGAACACGACCGCGTTGGGTTTTAACTGCGGGGCGAGTTGCGCAAAGGTGTTCGGGAACACGAGCAGTTCCACGTCGCCTTCGAGGTCCTCCAGCATGCACACCGCCATCTGCTCGTTCGTCTTCTTCGTCGTGGTGAGCTTGATCTTCGTGAGCATGCCCCCGATCGTCACGACGGCGTTCTCGTCCATCTGCAGCAGCTGCAGCGATGTCGCCGTCGCCAGCGACCTCAGCGCCCGCTCATAGCGGGCCAGCGGATGCCCGGAGACGTAAAATCCCAGCAGCGCTTTTTCAAACGCCAACTTCTGGCTCTCGGGCCAATCACGCAGCCGGTTCACGACGGAGGGCGCCGGCGCCTGGCTGGGCGTGGCCGCTTTCAATTCGTCGAACAGCGTCATCTGCCCGCGGAGGCGGTCTTTCTGGGCGCTTATTGCCTGCTCCATCGCCTGATCAAGGCTCGCCAGGAGTGCCGCCCGCGAGAGCCCCATCCGGTCGCAGGCCCCGGCCTTGATCAGGCTCTCGCACACCTTGCGGTTGACGAGCCGCAGATCCGCATCGTGGCACACCTCTTCCATCGACGCGAATCGCCCTCGACGCTCTCGCGCGCGGACGAGCGATTCGATCGCCGACATCCCGACGTTCTTGATGACGCCCAGGCCGCAGCGAATGGTGTGTGCGTCCACCGCCGTGAACAGCGCCTGGCTCTCATTGACGTCGGGCGGCAGCACGGTCAGCCCCATCCGCTTGGCCTCGTCGAGATAGACGACGAGCTTGTCGGTGTTGCCAGTCTCGCTGCTGAGCAGCGCGGTCATGAACTCGACCGGGTAGTGGGTCTTGAGGTACGCAGTCCGGAAGGAGATCAGCGCGTACGCGGCTGAGTGTGAATTGTGGACAATGAGGTCATCCGCAACGAAGTTATGGGTGTGTTCGATCTCCAGATCATACGTTTCAGCAATACCCGCTGCTTCGATGGACCGGATTCGATCCCAATACACATCAGAGGCGGCATATCGGACCAGCTCCGGTTCCTCCAGAAACTCTCCCAGCCGCTGGATCGTAGAGCGCCGAAATCCCCCCTTACGCGCATGAAGAGCTCCGCAAAACTCCTTCATGGACAATCCAGCACTTCGCTCGAGTTGGCGCCAAGTCAGGCCTGAGCGTTCCTTGGCTCTATGGACGAGTCGTTTGATCGCCGCGGGAATCACGTCTTTACTGCTCTGATCATCCGGAATCTGCCTGTAATATTGACGCAACGCCCGCAATGGCTCATCGCGTCCAATCAGGTGCGGGCCAATTCGTTCGATGAACCGCACGATGTGCTCTTTCCCGGAGAAGTAGACGACGTAGCCTGGGCGAATTCCGCCTCGGTACTTGAAGCGCTTGGCCTTCACGACGCCGACGATGCCAAGTCGCGAGAGGAGATGCTGCACCTGGAACGCCAGTCGCCTAGACGACGTCGCGTAGAATGGAAACCTTGACCCGCTCCCCCAAAGATGACCGTCTCCGCTCCATAGCTTTCCCAAGAATAACGCCATCTGGTCCGAGGGGAGGGTGAAGATGACATCAGGAATGAACTTTTCCGTTGATTTGACCCAGGCCAATCCCAGTTCTTCAACCCACTGCCGTACTCCGGAACGGGCAACCTGCGACGGTGCGGAGGCCTCAAGGAGGGCGGCTTTAGAACCGCTTCGCGGGTAGCCGTGACGCCCCTTATTCCATGGGACGTGGCCTGTTCCAAACGTCGTGACCTGGCCGGTGCCAGCATATACCTCGTATAGTCCGTCTCGTTGGGTCACAGTCGGCACGGTGTTATCGAACTGGCTCAGGTGGGCAACAGCATCATCCGTGTAGGCCTTGCTATTGTTGTACACATAGACCCCGCTCGGATGGCAGGTGTTACCCTCTGACAGGATGGCGGCTAAGCTGACCAGTTGGTATGGTTGCAGGGACGCTGCTCCTTGTATTGCACTGAGCGATCGGGGTACTGCGATATGATCGCCAACCTTGAGTTCTTTCAACTCCTTCCAGCCGTTCACCGTCAGGAATGGGTGGTTCCCGGTTACCGTAATCGTTCGGCCGAGATTCGTGGTCAACGTGAACACCTCTCGCTGTCCGTTTGAAACGACATCGAGCACCTTGGCTGGAATCAGGCGAAGGTCCTCATCCAGTGAGAGCACTCTGATGGGTTGTCGTGTGCGATAGAGCGTTTCGACGGTGAGTGGACGGCCAGAATCGGCATCGACGACTTGCGTCGTGCCAACGACACACTTATTGAAGCCGTACCCCGCGAAGTGCTCCATGAGATCGAAGATGCGGTTGGCGGTCCGCTCCGGAATATGGTTGGCCTTGCAGCCGTCTAGGAACGCCTTGCGCTGCGCCTCCATGACCTCCGAGATTTTCTTGCCCATGGCGCGGCGCAGCAAGTCCGCCTGGGCGAGGGAGAATCCCGCGAGGTCGCTGGCGATGCGCATCACCTGCTCCTGAAAAACAATTACACCGTAGGTTGACTTAAGGATCGGCTCCAGGCGCGGGTGCTCGTACTTGATCGGGATCTGGCCGTGCTTGCGCTTCATGAACTCATCGAGCATCCCGGAGCCGATCGGCCCCGGGCGGAACAGGGCGATGACGGAGATGATGTCCTCAAACTGGGACGGCTTGATCTTCTTGAGCAGGTCGCGCATCCCCGAGCTTTCCAGTTGGAACACGCCCATCGTCTCGGCGCGCGCCAGCATCTGAAACGTCGGGACGTCATCGAGCGGCAGCGTCTCGAGGTTGATGAGCAGGCCGTGGCGCTGCTCGGCCAGCTTGATTGTCTCATCAATGACCGTCAGCGTCCGCAGGCCCAGCATGTCGATCTTGAGCAGGCCGATGTGCTCCAGGGACGTCATGTCCAGGCCGGTCGTGATCTGGTCGTCGTTGCTCTTAAACAGCGGCGCGTACTCGGTCAGCGGCTTATCCGCAATCGTGATCCCTGCCGCGTGCGTGGAGGCGTGGCGGGTGAGCCCCTCGAGGACGAGTGCCGTGTCCATGAGCTGCTTCACCTGCTCGTCGGTGCGGTAGAGGTGGATCAGCTCCGGC
>JACQHS010000001.1 GCA_016198915.1 Candidatus Omnitrophota bacterium | reverse complement strand
GCTCTGGGCCTCCGCTGCGCCAGGCGATCACCGCAGCGATGGCGACCAGCGCTCCGATGATCAGCCACGAGCGCCACATGGACTGCAACGGCGGGGTCATCACGTTTCTGATTTCGAAGAGTGCGTGAGGAGGCGCTGAACGGCGCTGATGAGATCGGCGCTGCCGAAGAACCGGGAGGCGATGCGTCCGTCACGGTCCAGGAGATACGTCACCGGGATCCCCCGGACCCCATACGCGTTGGCGATGGAAGATGGGCTGTGCGCATCAGGGATGACGATGTAGGGCAGCCCGGCCTGCTGCACGAACGCCTGCAGCTGTGCAAGGTTCTGGTCGACGCTGACCGCCAGCACCGTGACCCCCTGCGGCGAGCCCTGCTCATGAACCTGGAGCAGTTTTGGAATCTCCCCGCGGCAGTAGGGACACCAGGAGGCCCAAAAGTGCAACACGACGACCCGTCCACGATACTGTTTCAGACTGTGTCGTTGTCCCTGAAGATCGAGGACGGAAAATCCCGGGGGCCGCTGGCCCACCGAGAATCCTTCTTCGTCTGGAGCCTTCGCCCCGGCTTCGGCGGCTCGCCAGAGAAGGGGGCTGCCCAGCAGCAGGACCGCGATCAGGCTGAGGACACGGAACCGTCCCATCCTTAGACCGCCCCGCGGGGGCGAAACAAGCCGAGGCTCGCGGTGTACCCGTGCAGAAAGTTGATCCCGCCGATCGGTCCAATCTCTCCGTTGCAAAAAAATCCGCCGATGGGCAGGTGACCGGCGATGGTCTGGATGGTCCTCACATCATGGTGGGCGGTCCCGTAGAACGATTTCCCTCGGCCCGTACAGTTAAACAGCAAACACCCGGCCGGCGGGGCACCTGGCGGCACGCGGCCCTGCTGGACCAGGAGCCGCCGCAGCTCCTCACGGGACGCCGTCGCGTCCCGGAGGTGAAACTGCAGGGTCTGGCCGACCTCAATCCGATCGCTGATTGCCAAGGCACCGGTGCCAGGATCGAGGCCGATGATATTTCGGATGAGGAAATCGCCCGAGGCGAACGTGCGGCGCATTTCGTTGATCACGAGGCCGATGAAGATGGAGCCCTGCTGGGCGAGCTCGCGGTCGGGCTGGGACAGCGAGAACAGGACTTCGTGGAGCACCTCGACCGCTTGCCGTCCGCCCAGCTGCCAGAGAATGTTCTCCTCGGCCTTCGTGACCACGTACGGCCGCCCGATGGGACGGCAGCCCTGCGAGACGATGGTATCCATGGCGATGTCGCCGGTCATCGCGACCCCGACCGCGCCCTCCGTCAACACCTCGGTACGCAGAAAGAGGAGGTGTTCCCCGGCCTTGTTGCCGCCGCTGACGAGTCCGCCGATCATCGGCCGCGATCGATAGGTCGCGTTGAGCTCGGTCAGGAGCTTCAGCGGGTCGCAGGTGTACGGATCCGCGCACAGCACGAAGACCGGATGCGCCTCCGGCGAGGCGCCGATCTTGTCCACCCAGAAGCCGCCAACATCGGAGGCCGCGAGCTCGTCGGGCGTCACGATAAACGGAAAGAGCCTCACCCCAGGCAGCGTCGCCCCCGTGATCGAAATCGCCGGCACCCATTCCAGCTCTTGTCCGCCGCCGATCACGCCGCTGCCGCTGCAGCCGATGAGCACCTGCGGCTTCAGCTGGTCGTGGAGATAGGCCAGGAGCGGCGGCCAGGAGGTTCGATAGATCGGCGAGGCGAAGACGCAGGCCAGATGACACGGCTGACCGGCCAGCTGTTCCGTGACCTGGCGGCACGCCGCCTCGGCGGCGGCCTGGGCGTTGACCGCATCACTGATCCCTGACGTAAACTGCATCATCGCCATTCCTTAAGCTTAGGCGACGCCACGTACCTTGTCAATGGCCGCCCATACGCTACAATGAGGCCACACCAACTTCCGCGATGACGACGCAGCACTTCCATCCGTTCCCCTACGACCCCTTCCAGCAGCGGGCGATCGAGCTGATTGACCGTGGCGTTTCACTGTTGGTCGCGGCACCCACCGGTTCCGGCAAGACGGTCCTCGCGGATTACGTCATTGAACGGACCCTGGAGCGGCACCGCCGGGTGATCTACACCGCCCCGGTCAAAGCGCTGAGCAATCAGAAGTTCCGCGACTTTACGGCGCGCCATGGCGAGGAGGTTGGGATCATGACCGGGGATGTCACGATCAATCCCACCGCCCCGCTCATCATCATGACGACGGAAATTTACCGCAACACGCTCCTGGAAGATCCGGCGCGCCTGTCCCGCTACGCCTGGGTCATCTTCGATGAGATCCATTACCTCGATGATCCCGAGCGCGGCACGGTCTGGGAGGAATCGCTGCTCTTTACCCCGTCCCACATGAACCTCCTGTGCCTTTCCGCGACGATCCCCAACGTCGCCCAGCTCGCCCACTGGATCCGGACCATCCACGGGCGTCCCATTGAGGTGATTGAGGAAACGCACCGGCCAGTCCCGCTCACGACGCTGTTCCAGTGCCAGAACGCGATCCTCACCAGCCCGGAGGACCTCAAGCAGCGCGGCTATCATGGGCACAGCGCCCTGGGCCTGGGACGTCCCCATCATGGACGACGGGCCCACGTGAACGCGCCTGCGAACCGACTGCACCCGCTGATCCATCACCTGCAGGAGCAGGAACGGCTGCCGTGCATTTTCTTCACCTTCGGGCGCCGGCGCGCCGAGGATCTCGCCTGGGAACTGTCGGACCTCGCACTCGTCGATCCCTCGCAGCGCGCGACCCTGCGGCGCCTCTACACAGAGCTGTGCGCGCGATTCCAGCTGCAGCACGACCAGACCGCGGAGGCGTTAGGACGCCTCGTCGACCGCGGGGTCGCCTACCACCACGCCGGCATGCTGCCGACCGTGAAGGAAGTCATCGAACGCTGCTTCACCAGCCGCCTCCTCAAACTGATCGTGACGACGGAAACGTTCGCGCTGGGCATCAACATGCCGGCCCGCAGTGTCGTCTTGGATACGCTCAAGAAGCGCTCCGGAGGAGGGTTTGAGCTGTTGCGCCGGCGCGAGTTCCTGCAGATGGCCGGACGCGCCGGCCGCCGCGGGATGGATGAGGCCGGCTTCGTCTACCTGCGCGTCAATCCGCACCATGTCAGCTTCTCCGAAGTGCAGCATCTGCTGCAGGGTGAGCCCGAGCCGGTCCACAGCCGGTTCAACACCACCTACGCCACCCTCTTGAATCTCTTCCGCCGCCACGGCCCCGCCCTCGTGGAGCTTTTTCCCAAGACCCTCTACTATTTCCAAACCAGTGGGGCTCGTCGACAGGCGGGATTGGATCTCATGCAGCGCAAGCTGGAGCTGCTGCGCATCCTTGGCTACCTCACGCCGACCACACTCACACCCAAAGGGGAGTTCGGCGCATGGCTCTACGGCCATGAGCTGCTGTTGACGGAGCTGCACACGGACGGGCGGCTCGACGACCTCAGCGTTCACGAGCTGGCGCTGCTGGCGGCGGCCATCGTGTTCGAGCCGAAGCCGAAGATGGGGGCGGCAAAATCCCACCGCGTGAGCAAGCGCCTGGCCTCGCGCTGTGCCGAGCCGCTGGCGCGCATCCATAAAGAGGAAGCGCGCCTGCGCATCGCGCCGCGCGCCAAAGCCCCGGCGTTCCATCTGTCGCTGGCGATGGACGCCTGGCTGCAGAAGGCGGCGTTTGCCAAACTCACGAGGCTGTGCGAGGTGGATGAAGGGGAGATCGTGCGCTATTTTCGGATGGCCGTCCAGTTGCTGCGCCAGCTGGCGGAGGCACCCGCCGCTGAACCGTCGCTGCGCACCGCCGCGCGCAAAGCGCTTGAGCGCGTCAATCGGGATGTCGTCGATGCGGAAGCGCAACTTCGACTGGGATAACCGCCGGTGTCAGACACCGCTTTGGTGCCTGACACCGCTCTTGTTGGTGTGCGCGGCTGGCGCGGGCTGTGCGACGCCGCAATACGCGGTCCGGCCGACGCCGGTACCTGAGGAGTCAGCTGCGGTGCTCCAGATTGAGCGCGCGATCAGCGCGCTACAGGCCAAAGACTTCGCCCGCCAGGGCGCGCGCCCCCTCGGCTGGGACGAATCGCTCTGGGGCTTCGAGGTCCAGCGGATCGTGGAACGGCTCAGCCGCGTGACCGAGCGGCCATCGCTGCGCTATCGGGCGTACCTCTATGAGGACGACGACCCCAACGCGGCGGCCCTTGCCGACGGCCGCGTCTATGTCTCAACCGGCATGCTCAACTATTTGGCGAGCCGCGGCAGCCGGGTGGACGAACTAGCCTTTGTGCTCGCCCATGAGCTGGCCCACACCGCCGCCCAGCATCTGGTCAAGCGGTATCGCCGCATCCAACAGCAGAATCTCCTGCTGGGACTTGTCGCGGCGGGGGCCTCGGCCGCCACCGGCGATGCCGGCGGCACGGCCCAGCAAGCGGGACGGTTGGCGGTCGATGCCGCCTCCTTGCTGAATGACGTGGCGCTCAGCGGCTACAGCCAGGAGCAAGAGCTGGAGGCGGATCAGCTGGGCATTCGATACGTGATCCAGGCAGGCTTTGACCCCAAGGCGGCGCTGGCGCTGCTGACGGACTTCAGCCGATTCGAGAATCCCTGGCCCTTTCTGCGCACGCACCCCTACGTCATCCAACGGCGGGACAATGTGCAGCGCTATCTGATCGACACAGGGGTGCTGGCGGCTCCGGGGTCCACCTCAGCCACACCAGCGGACCGCATCACCCAGTTGCGGGAGGCGCAGCGGCTCTATCCGGTGGGGTCAGTGAGCTGGAAGAATCTACAGCGACAAATCGAGGAATGGGAAGGCAGGCGCTAATCCCGGACGCTATCAATTGTGTGGGGATGCCGCCACCGCCTGGCGCAGCTGCTCGAGTAGCTGGGACACATCGAGGCCGCGGCGCCACGCGAGCTCTTCGACGCTCTCATAGCCTTCGCGCAGGCAGTTGATCTGCAGCGGCCCCAGGACCCGTTCGGCGCTCGGGTACTGCCGGAGGATGGCGTTGACGCTCATGGCGCCGGAGATGGACGCCGGCCGGCGGGGAGCGCGCGGGGCGAAACCCAGCTCCTCCTCCGTCACGCCCTCGAAGAGAGGAAACAACGTGTGCTCCTGGTCGTCCATCCGCTCCTGCAGCTGCTCGATCGCCTGCGATACGCGCAGGATGATCAGAGGAATGGACACCTTGAGCCCGCCGAGCAGCAATTCCGTGACCGCGCGCAGTTGCGCATGCTCATCGGCGTGATCCCTGCGGTTCGGTAGGTACCGGGCTGACGGAAACCGTTCGTAGAAGCGGTGGATCAGCGCCTCCTCACGCTTCATGTGCCGGTTGAGCATGCGCAGAAGTGAAAAGCACTTCTCGCGGAAGACCAGCCGCGCGTAGGGGGCGGTGGACAGCGCCGCTTCCATCAGCGCCGCCTTGTTGCGCAAGACCGCGTGGTCCTGCCGAAGGGTGTCCAGGAATGTCATCGCATCTCCTGGAGAGGGTAGACGTTCTCAGTCTACGCCCGTTCCTGTAGCTCCGCAAGAGGAAATTCGGAATTCGGAATGTGGAATTCGGAATTCACTCCCCGCATTCCCAATTCCGCATTCCGCACTGCGTCTG
>JACQHS010000135.1 GCA_016198915.1 Candidatus Omnitrophota bacterium | reverse complement strand
GAGCGACATGCTGGCCCACGGGCTCGCCAACAGGAAACTGACCACTGCCGGAATCGAGGCGCCTTTTCGGTAGAGCTCCATGCTCAGCGCCAGGCAGCCGTGGCTGCAGGTGGAGGCGAGAAACCCCAGCAGCGTCGCGTGCGCGATGACTCGCTTGCGGGATCCAGCCAGCAGTTTGATGATGTATTCCCGCGGGACGAACCGGTCAATGAGTCCGCCGATCACTAAGCCGATCAACAGCGGCACGCCGACCTTCGACACGTACCCGCGGTAGATCGCGCTTATCGTCTCAGCCCGCGGCCACCAGAAACTCACCGTTGCCAACACGAACCCGCTGACCGGAACCCAGAGCCAGGGATCGAGGTACCGTCGTCGAGTTCGGACCGGACGGCGCTCATACTCCGTAATGCACCCTTCGCTGCAGAACCAGCGGCCGTGGCGCTCGATCGTCCCGGTCATGCCGCAGATGGGGTCACGCCGATTGCTCATGCGGCGCGCGAAATCCATGCAGCTTTCCCTTCTCGCATCTCGAAGCGCCACTTCCAAATGGCGTAGATGGCGGGATACACCAGCAGCTCCATGATGAACGAGGTGAAAATACCGCCGACCATGGGTGCGGCGATGCGCTTCATGACGTCGGCGCCGGTTTCCCAGCTGGCCGCCCACATGATGGGCAGCAGCCCCATAAACGTCGTCATGACGGTCATCATCTTCGGACGGATACGCTTCACGGCTCCATGGACAATGGCCTCTTCCAGGTCGTGGAAGGTGCGCAGGCGACCCTCACGCTTGGCGTCTTCAAAGGCCAGGTCGAGGTAGAGCAGCATGATGACGCCGGTTTCCGCATCAACGCCGGCCAGCGCGATGAGCCCGACCCAGACCGCGATGGAGAGGTTGTAACCGAGCAGCCACAGCAACCAGAAGGCGCCGATGAGCGAAAACGGAACGGCCAGCAGGACAATGCCCGTCTTGACCAGCGACCTCGTGTTGAGGTACAGCAGGAAAAAGATGAGGAACAGCGTGACCGGGACGACCACCAGGAGCCGCTGGGCGACGCGCGCCATGTATTCGTACTGCCCGCTCCAGGACAGCGCGTAACCGGGTGGCAGCGTGAGCCGTTCGCGGACGGCGCGTTTGGCCTCCGTGACGTAGCTGCCGATGTCCCGCCCGGCCATGTCGACGTAGACGTACCCCGCCAACAGCCCGTTCTCATTCCGGATCATGGCGGGGCCGGAGCGGAGGACGATGTCCGCGATCTGCGCCAGCGGGATGTGCTGGCCTGTCGGCGTCGGCACGAGGACCCGCTCGAGCTTTTCAAGATCATCACGCAGCTCCCGGGGGTAGCGCACGTTGACCGGATAGCGTTCGCGGCCCTCGACCGTCGTCGTGATGTTCTCGCCGCCGATGGCGGACATGACGATCATCTGCGCTTCGTCCACCGAGAGCCCGTAGCGCGCCAGCTCGTCCCGCTTGAGGTCGAAATCCACGAAGTAGCCGCCCGCCACGCGCTCCGCGTAGATGCTGCGCGTGCCCGGGATGTCCTTCAGGATCATCTCCAGGTGGGCGCCGGTTTCCTCGATGCGCTTCAGATCATCCCCGAAGATCTTGATCCCGATGGGCGTGCGCACGCCGGTCGTGAGCATGTCGATGCGGTTCTTGATCGGCATCGTCCAGGCGTTGGTCGTGCCGGGGATCTTGAGCGCCTGATCCATCTGGCCGATTAAGTGGTCGTAGGAGATCGTCTCAGGCCAGATGCGGCCAAACGGCCCCTTCAGGAATCCCGGCAGCCAGGAATACCACCGGCGGACGCGGCGCCACTGCCGCTGCGGCTTGAGGGTCACCACGGTTTCCATCATGGAGAAGGGCGCGGGGTCGGTGGAGCTCTCGATCCGGCCGGCCTTCCCGAACACTCGCTCCACCTCCGGGAAGCTCTTGAGGATTTGGTCCTGCGTCTGGAGGAGTTGCTGCGCTTCCGTGACCGAGATGCCCGGCAAGGTCGTCGGCATGTAGAGGATGCTGCCCTCGTTAAGCTGTGGCATGAACTCGCGCCCCAGGACGAAGTAAACGGGCACGGTGGCGACCACCAGGGCCGCTGCGACCGCCACGACGCGCTTGCGGTGCGCCAGCACCCACCGCACGGCGGGTTCATAGAGCCTGAACAACACCCGGCTGACCGGGTGCTGCTCCTCGGCGTGAATCTGCCCGCCGGCGAAGAACGTGACGATTCGATTGAGCCAGGCGGGCTTGAGGGCGAATGTCCGCTCGCGGATCAGCAAGACCATGAGCGCAGGGACTAAGGTCACGGCCAGCACCGCCGCGAAGGCCATCGCGTAGTTCTTCGTGAAGGCCAGCGGCTTGAAGAGTCGCCCTTCCTGCGCCTCAAGGCTGAAGATCGGGATGAAGGAGACTGCGATGACCAGCAGCGAGAAGAAGATGGGACGGCCGACTTCCTTGGCGGCCCGGATGAGCACTTCAGACAGGGGTTCACGCTGGCCATCCTGCTTCCAGCGCTCGATGCGCTTATGGGCGTTTTCGATGAGCACGATGGCGGCGTCCACCATGGCGCCGACTGCAATCGCGATGCCGCCGAGCGACATGATGTTTGAGGTCAGCCCCATGCTGTACATCGGCAAGAAGGACAGCAGGACCGCGATGGGCAACATGATGATGGGGATGAGCGCGCTGCGGAAGTGCCACAGGAAGAAGATGATGACCAGCGCCACCACGAGCATTTCCTCGGTCAGCTTCTCTTTGAGGGTCTCAATGGATTGCCGAATCAGCTCGGATCGATCGTAGAGTGTGACGAGCTCCACCCCCGGAGGAAACGAGGGTTTCACCTCCTCGAGCCTGGTCTTCACGCGGTCGATCACGTTGAGCGCGTTTTCGCCGTAGCGCATGACGACGGTGCCGGTGACGACGTCGCCCTGTCCGTCCAGATCGGCCAGCCCGCGGCGGATCTCAGGGCCGAGGGAGACGGTCGCGATGTGCTTGACGAGAATGGGAGTCCCCTGCCCGTCCGTCCCCACGACAATCTGCTCGAGGTCGCCCATGGACGTCGCATAGCCTCGGCTTCGAACCATGAACTCGACCCCGGAAAACTCGAGCAACCGTCCCCCGACCTCCTGGTTGCCCTTGCGCACAGCTTCAATGACGCGCGTGAGCGGCAGGTCATAGGCCAGCAGACGGTTGGGATCCACCGTGATCTGGTACTGCTTGACGAAGCCGCCCAGCGAGGCGACTTCCGCCACCCCCTGCACCGCCTGGAGGTGATAGCGCAGAGACCAGTCCTGGAAGGAGCGCAGCTCCTGCAGATTGTGCTGGCCGGTTCGATCCACCAGCGCGTATTGGTACACCCATCCCACGCCGGTGGCGTCAGGCCCGAGCTCAGTTCGCACGCCTTCGGGAAGCGTCGGCGTGATTTTGCTCAGATACTCGAGGGCGCGGCTGCGGGCCCAATAAATATCGGTGCCGTCCTCAAAGATGACGTAGACATACGAGAAGCCGAAGTCGGAGAAGCCGCGAATGGCCTTGACGTGGGGCGCTCCCAGCAGCGCGCTGACGATGGGATAGGTGACCTGATCTTCGATAATGTCCGGGCTGCGATCCCAACGGGAATAGATGGTGACCTGGGTGTCGGACAGATCCGGAATCGCATCCAGCGGCACCCGCCTGATCGCCCAGATCGAGCCGAGCACCGAGGCGATCACAAAGGTGAAGACGAGGAACTTGTTGCGGGCGGAGAACTCAATCACCCGCTCGATTACGCCCTCGCGTGGTTCGCTATTGGCCATGCTGGTGTCCGGGCTGGGCTATGCCCTCAAGGGCCGCCTTGAGACGGCTCTCAGAATCGATGAGGAAGTTGCCGCTGGTCACCACCAACTCACCCTCTGCCACGCCGCTCTTGACTTCGTAATAGCCATCCGCTTTAACACCCACCACGACATTCCGAGGCTCGAACAGCCCTTGTCCTTTATCGATAAACGCGATCTGCTTGGTCCCGGTGTTAAACACGGCGGCCTCAGAAATCGCGAGGACCTCGCCCGCCGTGACCGCAATGGAGGCGTTCACGTACATCTCGGGTTTCAAGATGTTCTCAGGGTCGGTCAGGACGGCCCGCACGCGGGCCGATCGCGTCGCAGGATCAAGCACCGGGTCGATGGCGCGGATCGTGCCTTCCAGTGTCTTGCCCGGAATGGCGGGGATGTCAATCGTGATGGTCTGGCCGGTCTTGACCAGCGGCAATTCATACTCGTAAATCGGCGCATAGAGCCAGACCCGGCCGCTAGGATCGGCAAGCAACAGGCTTTGGTCAGGTCCAGTCCACGTGGCCATCTCATCGATCAGCTCATGGCTCAGACCCAAGCGACGCAACCGCAGGCGGCTGGAATCGGCCAGCCGCTGCGCCTGCTCGACGACCTCCGGCATGGCGCCGGCCTTCACCT
>JACQHS010000136.1 GCA_016198915.1 Candidatus Omnitrophota bacterium | reverse complement strand
GACCAGCCCAGCCGCTTGCGGGTAGCCGACAACTTCGCGATCTTCTCCCGGACCTCAGTGGCGCCCATCTCCACCCTCTACAGCAAAGCCTACAGCATCCGCCGTAGACGGTTCTATGACCTACGTCATGTAGTCTGGTGAGCTATTCGGCGCACTCGCCTTTGCCGGCCTCAAGCTCAAAGGGTTCGGTCGTGCCCAGATCCACGAAGAGCGTCGGATCGCGGGCGGCGTCCGTGTGATCCGTCAGGTCCTGGACAACCGCTTGGAGCGGGGCCAGCCCCACGCGATCCACGAACGCCGCAAAGGTCTCCTCGGGCTGCCGCTGCTCGAAGTAGTATGTCACGATCCGCTTGATCGCCTCCGGGGCTCGTTGGGCGGGCACGCGCGCCAGCCGCTGGCCGAACGTGGCCTGCCCGACGGCCGTGCGGCCGCCGACCAGAATCTGGTAGCAGGGCACATGCCGCTGGCCGACTTTGAGCGCCACCCCGAAGAACCCGATGTCCGCAATGTGATGGTGGCCGCAGGAGTTCGGGCAGCCCGAGATCTTGATGGACAGCGGCGCATCCGCCCATGCCGAGAGCCCGTTGCGGCACAACCGCTCGATCGCCTCGGCCAGCCCGCGGGGAGAGGTAATGGCGGACAAGCAGCTCTCCGCCCCAGGGCAGCGCGTGACGTCCATCAGCCGGCGGCTCCCCGGCTCTGCCAGCCCGAGGGTCTTGAGCGCTTCGTAGAGCACCGCACAGGCTTTGATCCGCACGCCCCGCAGCATGAGGTTTTGCTCGTTCGTCAGGCGCACGCCGTTGGCGTACTCGCGCGCCAACTGGGCGACACCGCGCAGCTGTGCTGAGGTCATATCCCCGCAGGGCGCCCGAACGATCACACAGGCAAAACCGGGTTGCTGCTGTTCGGTAGCGTTCGTCGCCAGCCACCGCTCAATCGTCTTCGCCCTGACGCCATCCAGATGGATGCTCGGCACGGGCCGGCGCGTCGGCTGGGGGGTCGGGCACGCGTTGAGGGCGGTCAGCGCATGGCCGGATTGCGTGGCCCAGACGATCTGCCGTTCCTCCAGGACCCGCCGCTGCACCTCGCTCCATCCCAACTGCTCGACCAAGAATTTCAGGCGGGCCCTGGCGCGGTTCTTGCGCTCGCCGTGTCGGTCAAAGACCCGGAGGACCGCTTCAATGGTCGGAAGCAAGTACTCTGCGCTCGTCCAGGGCTCGAGCAGCTGCGCGGCGCGGGGCGTAGGGCCCAGCCCGCCTCCCACATAGACGCGAAACCCCGGCTGGCCCTTGTGAAGGGCCGCCGCGATCCCAATGTCGTGGATGGCGATCCGGGCGTGATCGGTGGGGCAGCCTTCGAAGGCGACCTTCACTTTGCGCGGCAGGATCTGTGTGAGGGGATTGCGCAAGAGATAGCCGCTGACCGCTTGGGCGTAGGGGGTGATGTCGAAGGGCTCATCCGGAGCGACCCCGGCCCAGGGGCAGAGGGTCACGTTGCGCACGACGTTGCCGCTGGCCTCTCGCGTGGTCAGCCAGACGCCGGCCAACCGCCGCAGCAGCGTCGTCACACGGTGCCGCTCCACCCCGTAGAGCTGCGCATCCTGCCGCGTCGTGAGGTGGCAGGTGTGAGTCGGCGTGAAGGTGTCGCAGGCGTCGGCGAAGGCCTCAAGCTGCTCCGGCGTGATGATGCCCAGCGGCACCCGGACCCGCACCATGTACGCCGCGGGTGCGCGCCGCATGCTGTAGATGCCGTATTGCAGCCGCAGCTTCTTGAACAACTCAGGGTCAAGCTCACCGCGTTCCAGGCGTTCAATCTGGGTTTCAAGGTGTCGGAGTTCCGCTTCGACGATTGCGGTATCACGCATGGAGATCCTCTGCGCACTCAGAGCCGCGTCGCTCACAATCCTGCAGGGCCGGATTCAACTCCGCAAATGGCCTCGTAGGCGAGTGGGAGGTAGCGGTACAGACAACATTCAGCGGCTTCGCGCGTCTGGCACACGCCGTGGGCGTCGCGACCGCCGCACGAGGGGCAGACGGCCTCGACGACGACCGCTTCGAACTCTGCAAACTTATTCGGTCCAACCATCTTCGCCGCCTCAACCAAATGGGGCAGGAAGCGTTCGATGCGGCAGGCCGCTTCGGTGTCAACCGTCGACTCGGGATTGAGATTGCGATCCCAGCAGATCGCATGGACCTGCTTAGCGATCGCCTCCCGGTATCGTTGCAGGGGATCGTCCATCCTGGTCGTGTTCCAAAAAGGCAACGAGCGCATCCGCGACTGTGCGATAGAATCCTGTGGGTTGGGTTTCTTGCCGGATCTCGTCCAGGCAGTGAAACACCCAGCGGCCGAGATGCTGCGTGAAGAAATTCCTGGCTTGATCCTGCGCCCCGCGCGCCAGGAGTTGCCCCATGAACTCCAGTTCGATGGCGAGGTGATCTGGCAGCTCATGGAGGGACGGGTTGAGCTCAAAGCCGGCTCGTTGATAGACCTCGCTCACCGACCTCGTTGAGGGCCCGTAGAGGAACCCTGTCAGCCCCTCCGGCTGCGGCTCCGGCTCAAAGTAGGCAGAGCAGGCCGTGGACGCATCAATCGTCAACGGATCACAGTAGACCGATTCATACGGATGGACCGCCTGCTCCCCTGGCACGGCAAACAGCCGGGCATACTCGACGGCGATCGCCTCCACCTGCTGCGGCCAGGTGGCGTCTTCGGCAGGATCCAGCGACAGGCCGTTACAGCCCGCCCCGCATTGCTCAGCACAGGTGAGCAGTTGCTCGTGCACGATCTCCTGCAGCAACGCGGCGGACGGCGCCTCCCGGAAGAGCCGCGCGAAGAGGAAGTACGCCCCCGCTCTGGTTTGCAGCGCGGCTACTGCTGCGTCGTGCTGATGTGTCGAAGCCCTCGGCGTCATGCCTTCGAGACCCTCACACAGATTTCTTTGTTCAGTGACTGCCCGGAGAGCGGACAGGCCTTCGTCGGCGCGAGAAATCCGGTGTGGGCCCCACGACCTTTCGCAATCCGGCCCATCGCCCAGTGGCCCCAGCCGTGCTGTGTGCCGACCACCTCAGGATGAATCCCCTCGGTCAGCTCAGCGTTCATCTTGACCTTGCCGTAAGGCGATTCCACCCAGACCTCATCGCCCTGCTCGATCCCCAGCTGAGCGGCCGTCTTCGCGTTGATCCGCAGCCCGTCGGTCGCCTTCAGCTCTGCGAGGAACGCGTTGTTCTGAGTTCGTGAATGCGTCTGCGAGGCCTCCTTCCAGTTGATGAGAAAGAGGGGATACTCGCTGGACGGCTGCCACTCCCGCGGCTCATAGACCGGAAGGGCCTTGAGCGGCCGGCCCCCGGCGTCGTTCTTCGTCTCGTGTTTCTTGGCGTACAGCTCCAGTTTTCCTGATGGCGTGAAGAACCCCCGCACCGCTGAGCCGTCCGCCCGGAGCATCCCGATCTGCTTATCCTTTGAACCGTCCTTCTTCTTCGAGAAGAGAAGGTTGCCCTCCGTGATGGCATCAGCCGCCTTCTCCGCAGGAATCCCCTCCAGGTGTTTGTTGTAGCGCGTGCCCTTCTTGCTCACCCACGTGG
>JACQHS010000131.1 GCA_016198915.1 Candidatus Omnitrophota bacterium | reverse complement strand
GTTCTACCGCGCGCCGGCGCCGGACGCCGAGCCGTACGTCGAAGAGGGGAGGATGGTCGAGCCCGGGCAGACCGTGTGCATCATCGAAGCGATGAAGCTCATGAACGAAATCAAATCCGAAGCGGCGGGGCGCGTGGCTGAAATCCTCGTGCAAAGCGGCGACCCTGTCGAGTTTGGCCAGCCCCTGTTTTCCATTGAGCCGCCGGCTTGACGGGCCGCGCGCGGCTTCTCTTTCCACGGTCCGCGAGGGATGTTCTCAAAAATCTTGATTGCCAACCGAGGAGAAATTGCCGTCCGGGTCATCCGAGCCTGCAAGGAGCTTGGGATCCGGACGGTCGCCATTTATTCTGAGGCCGACCGCAACAGCCTCCATGTGCGGCTGGCGGATGAGGCGATCTGCGTCGGCGGGCCGAAGGCGGAACAGAGCTACCTCAATATCCCCGCGATCGTCAGCGCTGCGGAGATCACCGATGTGGACGGGATTCACCCCGGCTACGGGTTCCTGTCCCAAAACGCCCATTTCGCGGAGATCTGCGAGTCCTGCAACATCACCTTCATCGGCCCGTCGCCCCAGTCCATCCGGCTCATGGGCGATAAGCTGGCGGCGAAGGACCTCATGCGCAAAACCGGGATCCCCATCATTCCGGGGAGCATGTCCGCCGTCAAAAACAAAGAGGATGCGCTCAAGACCGCCCGCCGGATCCAGTATCCGGTGATCGTCAAAGCGGCGGCGGGCGGGGGCGGGCGGGGCATGCGGGTGTGCCACAACGATGTGCGGCTCATCAGCGCGCTGATGACTTGTCAAGCCGAGGCCGGGGCCAGCTTCGGCAACAGCGACGTGTTCGTCGAGAAATATCTCGAGGAGCCCCGGCACATCGAGTTTCAGATCCTGGCGGACCGCTCCGGCCACACGATCCATCTCGGGGAACGGGACTGCACGATTCAGCGTCGCCATCAGAAGCTCATCGAAGAGGCCCCCTCTCCGGTCGTGGACCCGAAGCTGCGCCGCAAGATGGGGGAGCTCGCGGTGCGCGCGGCGAAGGCGGTCGGCTACGCGACCGTCGGGACGGTCGAGTTTTTGCTCAGCAAGGACGGAACGTTCTACTTCATTGAGATGAACACGCGGATTCAGGTGGAGCATCCGGTGACCGAAGCGGTCACGGGCATCGACCTCATCAAGGCACAGATCCGCGTGGCCGCCGGGGAGCCGCTGGGGATGAAGCAGGACGACATCACCCTGAACGGCTGGGCGATTGAATGCCGGGTGAACGCCGAAGACCCGACCAACGGCTTCTCCCCGTCGCCGGGACGCATTGAGGTGTATCATGAGCCGGGCGGACCAGGCGTGCGCGTGGACAGCCACGTCTTTGCCGGCTACGACATCCCGCCCTACTATGATTCGCTGCTGGCGAAGCTGATTTCGACCGGCCCCACGAGACAAGACGCCATCCGGGTCATGCAGCGCGCGCTGGATGAATTTTTCATTGAGCCGATCCGCACCACACTGCCGCTCCACCGGCAGATTTTCACCGATCCGACGTTCTGGCGGGGGCAGCTCACCACCGACTACCTCGAGCAACTGTTAGAGGAGCAGGAATGACGACGATCCATCGCATAGGGATGTTGACCGGCGGCGGGGATTGCCCCGGCCTGAACCCGGTGATCCGGGCGGTGACCCGCCGGGCCATCCAAGGCGGTCTGAGCGTCGTGGGAATCCGCAACGGATGGCTGGGGCTGATCAACGCGGACACGGTTCCCCTGGACCTCCAGTCGGTGTCGGGGATTCTTCCGAAGGGCGGCACCATCCTGGGGACGTCGCGGACAAACCCGTACAAGCAGCCTGAGGATCATGCCAAGCTGATCCAAAATATCTCCCGCCTGAAGCTGGATGCGCTGATTGCCGTCGGCGGGGAGGATACGCTGGGGGTGGCGACGAAGCTGGCCAAGGAGGGGGTCAAGATCGTCGGCGTGCCCAAGACGATCGATAACGATCTCTCGGCCACGGACTACACCTTCGGGTTCGACACGGCGGTGAACATCGCCATGGAGGCGATCGACCGGCTCCATACGACCGCGGAGAGCCACCATCGCATCATGGTCGCCGAGGTCATGGGGCGGCACGCCGGATGGATCGCGACCTACGCGGGCATCGCCGGCGGGGCGGACGTCATCCTGATCCCGGAAGTCCCCATTGACCTTGATGAGGTGTGCGGGATTATCAAGCAGCGGCACAGCCGCGGCAAAGACTTCAGCATTATTGTGATTGCGGAGGGAGCCCAGTTCAAGACCGGCACGGACGTCACCCGGGAGAAGAAGCTCGATGAGTTCGGTCATGTCCGGCTCGGAGGCATCGGGGACCTGTTGGGGCGGATGGTCGAGCAGCGAACCGGGTTTGAGACCCGCGTCACCGTCTTAGGACACATCCAGCGCGGCGGCAGCCCCACGGCGTTCGACCGGGTCCTCGGGACCCGCTTCGGCGTGAAGGCGGTGGAGCTGGTCCTCGAGGGCCAGTTCGGCCAGATGGTGAGCCTGCAGGGCAATGAGATTCGCAGCATCCCCTTGGAGCAGGGCACCGGACAGTTGAAAACGGTGGACCAAGATGTCTACAATGTCGCCAAGATC
>JACQHS010000125.1 GCA_016198915.1 Candidatus Omnitrophota bacterium | reverse complement strand
TTGGCAAAGGTGCCGAATTCCTTCCGGACTTCCAGAAAGCGGTTGGCGTTGTTGATCGCCGCCAGAATCTTCTGCCGGTTGCGAATGATGCCGGCGTTGCGCATGAGCCGGGCGGTGTCGCGCGCGCCGAACCGGGCCACGCGCTCGACATCGAAGCCGGCAAACGCCTTGCGAAAGGCGGGCCGCTTGTACAGCACCGTGCGCCAGGACAGCCCGGCCTGGAACGCCTCCAGCACCAGGAACTCGTAGATCTTTCGGTCGTCGTGCACCGGCACCCCCCACTCCTTGTCATGGTATTGGAGGTAGAGGGGATCGTTCAACACCGGCCAGGGGCAGCGCACCATCAAATGGTGCCGTCCGATGCAGCAACGGGCGCTGGCGCCGGTGTTTCCTGTCCTGCCGTTTCCGCCTCTTCGAGGGTTTGAGCGATCTGGAGCGATCGTCCGTCAGCAAACAGCAGGTGGCTGATGACCACCATGAAGCTCAGCTTCGAGGCGTCGAGGTCATAGACCGCCCGATCCGCCTCATCGCCCAGGTCCAGATCCAGCGGCCAGACTTTCTCCCGGCTCTCCCCCGACGGGATCGGGTCCATGTCTTGGAACTGCGCTACCTTCAGCTGTCCCCCCTCCCGCTCGCTCACCGTCACCTCCGCCACCAACCCCTTGATGGCCTGCCCGGAGGTGTTCTTCAGCGTGACGACGACCCACGCGTCTTTCGATGTGCCGAAGTCATCCAAGCCTTGTTCTTTGGTCGTTTTGACCACCGTGATGGCCTCGTTGATTTTCTTCAGAATCGGCTGGTTCGCCAATGCCAGGCGTTGCTTCTGCCCGTCCTTCCAGGCGGTCAGGATCTCTTTGAAATTCTCGATGTCCGACGCCCGCCAGTAGCGGTCGGGGGTGCGGATGAACCGCACATGCAGCCTCACCTTTGAGGAGGCGCCCGACAGACCGAGGTTCAACTGCAGGGGCAGCTCGACCATGGCCGAGCTGCCGTGCACGCGGATGGTGCCCTTGCCGAGGGGCCTCAGCTTCGGGAACTCTTTGCGAAATTCGGCCATCATCCCGCCGAAGGGATCGTTCGAGTGGCCGTGGCCCATCTTGAGATCGCCGCGGTTCAGCGCCCCGGTCTCCACCCCGCGGATGACCGCATATTGCACCTCCTCGGCCAAGCGCGGGGTGATCAGCTGCGTGATCGACACGCCGAGATTGGCGCCCATCTGCTCCAAGGGCCCCAGACGCTCCTTCGCGACTTCATCGATCGCGGCGTCGAGATAATCGTCCACGATCCGCCGCGAGAGGTGAGCCAGATCAATGTGCCGCTCGAACAGATACCGGTCGTGGGATTTTACGGCTTGCCGGATACGAAAGAGGGAGTAATAGATGGTCCCGCTCCAGTAGTACCACGCCGCGCCTCCCAGCACCGCCAGCCCTGCCAGCAGCGGCAGGCCGACGCGGACCCACGGCACTCTAGCGCGTTTTGTTCGACGGGTCGTCATCTCCAGGACTCCCATGAAAATTCCAGTTGAGGACGCTCCACCGGCGGCCGACGAAATGTCGAAACGCGCTCCGGTTCTTCCTCCTCGTTGAACCCGAGACGCCTGGTCCAGAGCTCCCAGATCTGCTCGATCGCCTGCCAGTACGCGCCCTGTCCCTGATGGCGGTGCCCGAACCGGCTGTCTGTCAGACGGCCTCCGCGGGTCTCGCGGATGCGGTGCTCAATCCGCGCGGCGCGCAGCGGCAGGTCCTCTTTGAGCCGGTGAAGGAATACGGCTCGAACGCTGCCCGGCAGACGCAACAGGGTGTGGAAGGCAAACCGCGCCCCGCAGCGCTTGGCTTCTTTGAGGAGCGCCGGGATGTCGGCGTCATTGAGCCCGGGGATGATCGGGGCCACCCCGATGCCGACCGGCACGCCCGCGTCGGCGAGGATCCGCATGGTCTCAAACCGGCGGCGGATCGTGGGGGTGCCGGGCTCGACCTTGCGCGCGACGTTCTCGTCGATGAAGGCGATGCTGAGGGCGACTCCTGCCTCAGCTTCTTTCGCTAAGGCCGCCAACAGGTCGGCATCGCGCCGCACGAGCAGCGATTTTGTGATGACGCTGACCGGGTTGCGAAACCTCAAGCAAACTTCCAAGCACCCTCGCGTCAATCGGTAGGCGGCCTCCAAAGGCTGGTAGCAATCGGTCACTCCGGAAAAGACGACGCGCTCGCCCTTCCACGACGGCGCGTGGAAGGCCCGCTCCAGTAACTTCGGCGCGGCACGCTTGATGACGATGCGCCGCTCGAAGTCCGTCCCAGCACCCCACCCGAAGTACTCGTGCGTCGGCCGTGCATAGCAATACGAGCAAGCATGAAAACATCCTCGGTACGGATTGACGCTCCACCGGAACCCGAGGTCAGGACTATCGTTGCGCGAGAGGATGGATTTCGAGCGGTCCTCGTACACTTCGAGCTT
>JACQHS010000128.1 GCA_016198915.1 Candidatus Omnitrophota bacterium | reverse complement strand
GATGCCAAGCAGCATGACCAGCAGGTACCCGATCGCCATGCGGCGAAGGCTGTTCAACAGCGCGGCCCGAAACAGCTCCTGTTGAAATTGGGCCGCCAGGGTGCGAAAGACATCGCGCGGCGACGGCCAGTCAGGAAAGACGCCTGCCGTCACTTCCCACAAGACGTAGAGGACGATGAGGGCCCCCACGGTTTTTCCCGCTTTCAGGAACGTGAAACGTCTGGACGGCGTTGCCATCGTCAGATGTGCATCCCTCTGGCCTGCTCCGGTGGAACGTCATGCTGCGCCTCCGGAAAGTGCACCCGCTCGCCCAGCTCCTCTTGGAGCACCTTCTCCACCTCTTCTCCCAGCAGCCCGAGAATCCGGTGCTGGTGGGCTTGCAAGGCAGGATCCTCCGCATGCCGCGGCCGCGGCACGGTAATCGCTTGGGCGTCGCGGATTTGTCCCGGCCGTGAGGAGATGACGTACACGCGGTCGGCCAGTCCGGTCGCCTCGCGGACGTTGTGCGTCACGAAGAGAATCGTCGGCCGCGCCAGCTCCCAGATTTCGAGCAGTTCGTTCTGCAGCACCGACCGGGTCTGCGCATCCAGCGCCGCGAACGGTTCATCCAACAGCAGGATCGCCGGCTGCAGCACCAGCGCACGGGCGATGGCCACGCGCTGTTTCATGCCGCCGGAAAGCTGGTGGGGGTAGGCGTGGATAAACTTCGACAGGTGCACGAGCCGAAGGTACTCCATCGCCCGGCTGCGCCGCTGTTGCGGCCCCACCCCGGCCATCCGCAGCCCGAACTCGACATTACCCAAGACGCTGAGCCAGGGAAAGAGCGCGGCATCTTGAAAGACGACGGTCCGGCTGGCATCGGGCCCGGTAACCGGCTGACCGTCCACCAGAATATCCCCGGCGCTTGGCTTCTCCAAGCCGGCGATCAGGTTGATGATCGTGCTTTTGCCACATCCCGACGGGCCCAGCAGACACACGAACTCCCCATCGGCCACCGAGAGGCTGATGTCATGCAGAACCTCGATGGCGCTGCCGTTGTGTTGAAATGACTTAAAAACGTTTCGAAGCTCTACGTGGCTCATGTGCTGATTCCGATTTGGTCGTGCCTCACTCGGGGGACACTTCTATTTTTGCTAGCGCCGACCGATGGCAAAAATAGAAACGTCCCCGGTTGTGCGCTAGCGTTTACTTCGTCGCTGGTTGCCGCATCGCCTCAATCAATATGGCGGCAACCTCAGGCCGCGACACTTCCGGCGGCGGCGGCGTGCCGGCAAGCAGCAGTTCGCGCACCTTCGTGCCGCTCAGGCTGACGTGCCGTCCAGGAGGATGGGGGCAGGTTTTGGAGGAAACCATACTGCCGCAGACGGTGCAGTAGGCGGTGTTCTCGAAGTTGAGCGGCGTGATACCGATCTCCTCAGGCAGAAACTCCTCGAAGATGCGCTGGGCATCGTACGTCCCGTAGAACTTGCCCACGCCCGCGTGATCGCGCCCAACGATGAAATGGGTGCAACCGTAATTCTTTCGGATCAGCGCGTGGAAAATCGCTTCCCGCGGCCCGGCGTAGCGCATCGAGGCCGGATTCACCGCCAACAGGACCCGGTCCTTCGGATAGTAGCTGGCCAGCAGGACCTCGTAGCTCTTCATCCGGACCGCCGCGGAGAGGTCATCACCTTTGGTTTCCCCGACAATCGGATGCAACAACATCCCATCACAGATTTCCAGCGCGCACTTCTGGATGTACTCATGGGCGCGGTGAATCGGGTTGCGGGTCTGAAACGCGACGACGCGCTTCCAGCAGCGTTCGGCGAAGATCCGCCGCGTGTCGGCCGGGTCGAGCCGGTACGGCAAAAACGTCGTCGGCTTGGGCCGGTTGATGACGCTGATACGCCCCCCCAGATAGACGTCGCCGATCATCTCCAGCCGTTTCACGCCCGGATGCGAAGGATCCGTCGTGCCGAAGACCTGCTGTACTTCAACGGCCTTGTCCGGGGTGTAGCGGTCCTCCACCTGGAGCACCGCCACGATGGCGCCGTTCGCCGTTAACGCCACTTCATCCTGGAGTGCCTTCGCCTGCGCGCTTGTCACCGGCAGCGTCACCGGAATCGACCAGACCAAGCCGTTTGCCAAGCGTCGGTTCTTCACCACCGCCTCGTAATCCCGCTTCGTCATGAACCCATCCAGCGGGCTAAAACCTCCAATGGCGATCATTTCCACATCGGAAAGCGCCCAACCGTCGAGCTCGATTTTGGGAAGGGTCGGCGCCTTAGCCAGCAGCGCCTCGCGCTCCTTCCCTTCGACGATGCGATTGATGAGCGTGCCACCGTGAGGAGCAATCATTGCCAGTCAACCCTGACGCATCATTGTTTCGTCGGTCCCACGTGGAGGCCGCACTCTTTTTGTTCAGGCCGCTCCCACCACCACCGTCCGGCGCGGAAATCTTCACCCGGCTTGATCGCCCGGGTGCAGGGCGCGCAGCCGATGGAGGGATAGCCTTGGTCGTGGAGGACGTTGTAGGGGATCTGGTTCTTTTTGACGTAATCCATGGTCTGTTCCCACGTCCAATCGGCTAGCGGGTTGATCTTCACGATGCCGCCGTGGTCCGCATCGACGTCCACTTTCTTGACCGCCGCACGGGTCACGACCTGGTCCCGCCGCAAGCCGGTGATCCACGCATCACACGTCGCCAGGGCGCGGTTGAGCGGCTCCACCTTGCGGATGCCGCAGCAGAGCTTGCGGTTTTCGATGGAATGATAAAAGAGGTTCAGACCCTTTTCCCGCACCATCTGTTCCACGGCTTCCGCCTTCGGGAACATCACCTCGATCGCCACGTGGTATTTCTCGCGGATCTTGTCCATGACATCGTATGTCTCCTGGTTGAGCCGGCCGGTGTCGAGGGTGAAAATCCTCGGGTTCGGGCTGGCTGCCGCCAGCATGTGAATGAGTACCACGTCCTCCGCGCCGAAACTGGAGGCCAGTGCCACCCGGTCGCCGAACTGCTGCACGGCCCAGCGCACAATCTCCTGGGCGGTCTTGGATTCCAACTCTCCGCGGTCAATCGCTTGCTTCACCGGCGTGTCCATGAGCGTACGCGTCTCCATCCTCTTCTTTGTTGCTTGCACAGGTTTCTCCACCAGGGCTCCAACAATGCCATATATGACAAATCCTGTCAATATATAAATATGAATTTCTATTTTAATATTACTAAATAAGTAATATTTATGAGGATAAAAAATCCCGACTAGCGCTTCAACTGCTCCAGCCGGTCTTTGATCGTCTTTTCGTAGCCGAGTTCTGTCGGCTCATAATACACGCGGCGCACGGACCCCTTCGGCCCTGTACCGCCCGGGGGCGGGGCAGGCAGGTACGCTTGCTCAACATGGTGCCCCGGATAGTCGTGCGCGTACTTGTAGCCCTTCCCCCGCCCCAGCTTCTCCGCCCCCCGGTAGCTGGCATCCTTGAGGTGCTGCGGCACCTCGAGCGTCCGGCCGGCCTCCACGTCCTTCAGCGCCTTTTCAATTCCGAGATAGGCCGCGTTTGACTTCGGCGCGCAGGCCACATAGACCGCGGCCTGGGCCAGCGGGATGCGGCACTCCGGCAGGCCGACGAACTCCGAGGCCTGCATCGCGGCGGTGGCCACGACTAGCGCCTGCGGGTCGGCGTTGCCCACGTCTTCGGATGCGCAGATCATGATCCGCCGCGCAATGAACCGCGGATCCTCTCCCCCATAGACCATTTTTGCCAGCCAATAGAGTGTGGCATGGGGATCTGAGCCGCGCATCGACTTGATGAACGCCGAAATCGTGTCGTAATGCGCGTCGTCCTGCTGGTCGTACACGACCGCTTTTTTCTGAATCGACTCCTCCACCACCGCCAGCGTCACATGAATCGTGCCATCCGTGCTGTTGGGCGTCGTGAGCGCGGCGACCTCCAGCGCATTGAGCGCCCGTCGGCCGTCGCCGTCGCACACCTGGGCCAGATGCGCCAACGCCGCATCGTCAAGGCGTAGCGGCAAGTTGCCGAGCCCGCGCGGCTGGTCTGCGGCAGCGCGCTTCAGCAACGTGAGGATGTCGTCCGTCGTCAGCGGCTTGAACTCGCAGACGATCGAGCGGGACAACAGGGCGGAGAGGAGGGCGAAAAACGGGTTGAACGTGGTCGCGCCAATCAAGATGGGGTTGCCCTGCTCGACATCGGGCATAAGGACATCTTGTTGAGCTTTGTTGAACCGGTGTATTTCGTCGATAAACAAGATCGTCCGCTTGCCATCGACCCGTACCCGCTCTTTGGCCCGAATAATCGCTTCCCGAAGCTCCGCCACGCCGGCGGAGGTCGCGTTGAGCGATTCAAAGTGTGCTTTGGTCGCCTGCGCAATGACATGAGCCAGGGCGGTTTTGCCGGTGCCGGGTGGGCCGTAGAGAATCACCGAGGTGATCCGGTCGGCCTCGATCGCCCTCCGCAGCAGCTTGCCGGGCCCGACGATGTGTGTCTGGCCGACAAATTCTTCGAGCGTTCGCGGCCGCATCCGCACCGCCAGCGGCTGCGGAACGTTTCCCGGCATCGCCTGGGGGGATTCAAATAAGTCGTTCTGCGTTGATCGCCGTTTCATGAAAGAAAAGGCCCCGCTTCTGCCGTGGGCTCCGTCCACGTTGAACCCGACCTCATCAGGTGGGCATCCTCCCCGGAGGATCGTGCGTCCCTCGACGAGCTTGGGCCTGCAGTCCCCAACGGGAGATGAATTCCCAGTCACGTGGTGTTGGCTCACGTTGACTGGAACCTCACGCACAGCGCAGGGCGTTCCCTAGCCTACTCCTCGGACAGGAAAAGTGCAAGCGTTCAGTAGGCTCAACGTCATGGGCCGCGGGGCCTGTCGCTGCGCGACCCCAGCCG
>JACQHS010000126.1 GCA_016198915.1 Candidatus Omnitrophota bacterium | reverse complement strand
GGCCGCTTCTCCGACGGCAAACCGCGCGATCCGCCGGATCACCACGTTCTCCCCCGTCTTGGCGATCAATGCTTTGAGCAGATCGCCGACGATCACACTCTGGTCCTTCACGAAGGGCTGCTCCAGCAAACACAGGGTCTTGAGCTCTTCGGCGCTGAGACTGCCGTCGCCGGCGGCGTCCTCCCGCCGGACGTAGCGGGGGCTGCTCGCCGCCACCTGCATGGCCATGTCCTTGCAGAACTGCGTAAACTCCGGTGTGCGGGCGACGAAATCTGTCTCGCAGTTGACTTCCACCAGCGCCGCCAGCCGCCCGTCATGGTGCACGTACGACTCCACACGACCTTGGGCGGCGGTGCGCTCCTGCCGCTGCTCGGCGATCGCTGCCCCGCGCTGCCGCAACAGCTCGAGCGCCTTGCGCTCATCGCCCCCCGAGGACTCCAGCGCCTGCCGGCAGTCGTTAATGGAGGCGCTGGTTTTTTCCCGCAGCGCCTTGACCGCGTCCAGGCTAATTTTTTTGGCCATCTGCGGCGGAGCCGTTCACCTCCGCTGCCTCGGCCGCGTCCGGGGCAGCCGTCACGGGCTGCGCCGTGGCAAAGCGGCGGCATCCCGCGATGACGCTCTCGGCGATGATAGAGACGATGAGTTTGATGGAGCGGATCGCGTCGTCGTTGCCCGGAATCGGATAGGTGACGATGTCTGGATCCGTGTTGGTATCGCAGATCGCGACGATCGGGATATTCAGGCGGTTGGCTTCCCGGACGGCGATCTCTTCCCGCTTGGTGTCCACGACGAAGAGGCAGCCCGGCAGCCGATCAAGTTCAGCAAGACCAGAGAAGCTTTCTTCCAGCCGCTCCAGCTGGCGGCCCAGGCGCTTGGCGTCCTTCTTCGAGATGCGCTCAAAAAAGCCGTCGGCCCGCTGTTTGCGCAGCTCGCGCATCCGGTCGATGTTGCGCTTGATCGTCGGGAAGTTTGTCAGGGTGCCGCCAAGCCAACGGTTGACGACATAGGGCATCTGGGCCCGTTGCGCTTCGGCCTCCAATAGCGGCTTGGCCTGTTTCTTGGTGCCAATGAAGAGGACCTGCTGGCCTTTCGCCGCCACCTCCTCGAGGAACTCGCAGGCCGCCTTGAGATGCTGCTCGGTCTGCTCCAAATCGATGATGTAGATCCCGGCGCGGCTGCCGAAGATGAACCGCTTCATCTTCGGGTGCCACCGTTTCGTCTGATGTCCGAAATGCACTCCCGCTTCCAACAACTGCCGCACCAACGTGCTGGTCATACTTTCACACGCGTTCCTTTCCGTTATGCTACCGACTTGGACGAGCCTACATCGATGAGCTGAAGCTCACAGAACCGCCGGTAGAGGGGGCTCTTCTGCAGGAGTTCGTCGTGACGTCCTTGTTCCACAATGCGCCCTTCCTGGACCAGCACGATCCGGTGGGCGATCCGGACCGTGGACAACCGATGGGCGATCAACAACACCGTGCGATCGCGGCAGAGCTGCTCGATCGCTTCGGCGATCAGATGCTCGGACTCCGCGTCGAGCTGGCTGGTGGCTTCATCCAGAATCAAGATCGCGGGATTCCGGACGAGTGCTCGCGCGATGGCCAGGCGCTGCCGTTCCCCGCCCGAGAGCAAATCCCCGCGCTCTCCGATCACCGTGTCATAGCCCTTCGGCAGCCGGCTGATGAACCGATGGGCGCTGGCGGCCTTGGCCGCGGTGATGATCTCATCGAGCGTTGCCTGCGGATGGCCGAGGGCGATGTTGGCGCGCACGGTGTCATTAAACAGCATCGTCTCCTGCGTCACCAGCCCGATCTGGCTGCGCAGCGAGGCGAGGGTGACGTGCTTGATGTCAATGCCGTCAATCTTCACCAGTCCCCCATGAGGATCGTAGAATCTCGGCAGAAGATTCGCGAGGGTGGTCTTGCCGCCTCCGCTCGGCCCCACGAACGCCACTGTCTCGCCGCAGGGGATCGTTAATGAAATCCCGCGCAGCACCGGCTGCGTGTCGTACTGAAAGGAAACGTTCTCATAGGTCATCTCGCGATGGAACGGCGGCAGCAGCCGCGCGCGGGCGTGTTCGATGACGCTGGGCTGGGCGTCGAGCACCTCGAAGATCCGGTCGGCTGCGGCCAGGGCCTGCTGTGTCGTGCTGTGCAGCCGCGAGAGCCGCTTGAAGGGCCGAATGAGCGACATGACCGCCCCCAGAAAGACGAGGAACATACCCAAGCTGAACTCATTCTGCAGCACGGCGCGCCCGCCGTACCAGAACACGACCGCACCCCCGATGGCCCCGATCGTCTCGGTCAGCGGGGAGAGGAAATTCATCCGCTTTTGCAAACGGCGGTTGAGACGGTAGAACTGCTCGTTGGCGTCGGCGAACTTCTTGCGCGCCAGCGCTTCGCACAGGAACGCCTGGACTACCTGGATGCCGCTGATCGATTCCAGGATGGTCGTGTTCAACTGGCCCATCGCGGCCTGCGTCTGCTGGGAGATCTTCTTGAGGATCCTGCCGATCTGGATTATCGGCCAGGCGATGACCGGCACGAGCAGGAAGATGATCAGCGTCAGCCGCCAGTTGATCGACAATGCAATCGACAGGAAGACAAGGATTTGGAAGCTCTGGTAGATGAGGTCGTAGACCCCTTCGGTGATCGTGTTCTGAACCACGCTCGTGTCGTAGAGGATGCGCGACATCGTCGTCCCGGTCGTCTGCTTGTGGTGGTAGTCCAGTGAGAGGCTGGTGAAGCGGTCAAACATGGCCTGCCGCAGATCGCGCATGACCCGCTGGGTGGCTTCGTTAATATAGAAGTTCTGCCAGAACTCGAAGAGCCCTTTGAAGAAGAAGAGAAACGGAATCGCGATGGCAAAGCCCGTGAGGATCGAGAGCGAATCCACCCCATTCAGCCAGTTGGCGAGTCCCGCCAGCCAGCCCGGCAGTCCGGGAGGCACCGGGATCGCCCGGTCCGTGAGGATCCGGTCGGCCAACGGAATCAGTGCGCCCAGCTGAATGCCGCCGAGCACGCTGGAGGCGGCCATACAGCCGATGGCAATCCCAAACACTCCCAGGTGGGGCTTCAGAAACCGCAGGAGTCGAAAATAGGTCGACATGGAGGACGGTATTCTACCACATGGGTTGACGAAGCACAACAGGCTCTGTTAGACTCAAGGGTCAGTTCGACTTAGAGTTACGACAAATCCACAAGCCAATGCAAAAGCCGTTGCGCGTTGGAGTCATCGGGGTGGGGCACCTGGGCTCGCGCCATGCCGAGATCTACGCCGCCATGCCAGGGGTGCGCCTGACCGCCGTCTGCGACGTAGATGCTGCGAGGGCTGTTCGTCTGGCCCGGACGCTACGCTGCCGTTCGCTGACGGACTACCGACAGGTCGCGGGGCTGGTGGACGCGGTCAGCCTGGCCGTCCCCACGACCCTGCATGCCGCCATCGGGCAGGCGCTGCTCTCCCGCGGCATTCACGTGCTGGTCGAAAAACCGATCGCGACGACGCTGGCTGACGCGAACCGTCTCATGCGGACCGCCGCGCGCCGCCGGGTCGTGCTCCAGGTGGGCCATGTGGAGCGGTTCAACGCCGCCATCCACACGGCGATCGAGCGCCTGCGCCGCCCCCGGTTCATCGAGGTCCACCGGCTCTCTCCCTACCCCTTTCGCGGCACCGATGTGAGCGTGGTGCTCGATGTCATGATCCACGATTTGGACCTGCTGTTGGCCCTGGTGCGTTCACCGGTGCGGCGGGTCGAGGCGGTCGGTGTCTGTGCGCTCTCGCGCAGCGAGGATATCGCGAATGCCCGGGTGCAATTCGCGTCGGGCTGCATCGCGAATCTGACCGCCAGCCGGATCAGCGATGAGTCGATCCGACGCCTGCGGGTGTTCCAGGAAGACAGCTACCTGTCCATCGACGCGATGGCGCAGACCGTGGAGCTGGCGCACAAGACGGGCCGGACGATCCGTCGCGTGCACCTGCCGGTCAATCGGCGAGCGCCGCTGCAGGATGAGCTGGCCGCGTTTGTCCGTTCGATCGTCACGAAGCACCCGCCCCTGGTGTCGGGGGCGAATGGCCGTGCGGCGCTGGCACTGGCGCTACACATCGAACGGGCTATGCGGCGGCACCGCCGCTAGATGCCTTCCATCGTCTTCTCCGCCGGAGACCCTTCTGGCGACGCCCACGCCGCGCGACTCATTGAGGCGCTCAAAGTCCGCAATCCACAGCTGACGTTCTCCGGCCTCGGCGGTCCCGCCATGCAACGCGCCGGCTGCTCACTGCTGGAGGATCTGACCGCCACGGCCGCGATCGGCCCGTTCGATGCCGTCCGTCATCTGACGAAATTCCTCCGGGCCAAACGCGCGCTCGATGAGCACCTGCGGGCACAGCACCCTGATCTTGCGATCCTCGTGGATTTCGGCGACTTCAACCTGCCGGTCATCGCGCCCCTCGTCAAGCGCCACGGCATCCCGGTGGTGTACTACATCAGCCCGCAGGTGTGGGCGTGGGGGCGCTTCCGGCTGCGATCCATTCGCCGCGACGTGGACCGGATGATCGTGTTCTTCCCCTTCGAAGAAGCGTTCTATCAGCGCGAAGGTATCCCGGTGACCTGGGTCGGCCATCCGCTGGTTGAATCGGCGCATCCCACCATGAACCGGGAGGACGCGGCGGCCCGCTTCGGCCTCAACGCCTGGCGCATGACGGTCGGGTTGCTGCCGGGGTCGCGGACGGATGAGGTGCGCCGGCATCTGCCGCTGATGCTGGAGGCGGCACGGCACATCGCCTGGGACATGCCGGGAATGCAGTTTCTGCTGCTCAGGGCCGCGGCGATCGCCCATGAGGCAGTGAGCGCGCCGCTGTCGCGCGCCGGTCTGGAGGTCCGCGCCGCGGAGGGGCTGTCGACCGATGCGCTTCAGGCGATGGACGCCGCCGTCGTCGCCTCAGGCACGGCAACGCTGGAGACGGCGCTCTGCGGGGTGCCGATGGCCGTCGTCTATCGCACCTCGTGGCCGACGTACGTCGCCGCTCGCCTCGTCCTCCGAATCCCGCACATCGCGTTGGTCAATGTGATCGCCGGCGAGCCGATCGTCCCGGAGTTCGTCCAGCATGGCGCACAGCCTGAGCGCATCGCGCGTGCGATCGTCGAGTTGCTTCGCAGCGAGGAGCGCCGGGCTCAGATGCAGGAGGCGTTACGGCGGCAGGTGAAGGAGCGATTGGGCGAGCCGGGGGCGGTGGAGCGGGCGGCCGACGTCGTGCTGCAATCGATGAAATGAACGGACCTACGGCAGGTCTTTCGACAACCCTGAGCTTGCGGGGATGATGCTGCGGACGCTGGACAGATCCAGGTATGCCTTTGTCCGATAGCCCGGCAAGTAGATCACCAGGAACGGCCGGTCTCCGAACTCGATGATATCCACCACCTTCACCGAGGATACGGTTTTGGCTTGTTCCGTCGTCACCTGATACGTGACGTGATAGTCGGTATCCGGATTGACCCCGGTCACCGCCGCCTGTGCGCTGCCAGCCGCGCACAGCACGGCTCCCACCAGTAACGACCCACATAATCTCCGAAATAGAAGCGTCCCCATTTTCCCTTACAGTAGCGGTAAGTACGTCTTGAGCTCGTAGTCGGTCACCGCGCGGCGCACGCGGTCGTGCTCGATCTTTTTGTTCTTCAGGAATGACTCGAAGACATGCTCGCCCAGCGCCCGCCGCAGCAGCGCGCTGCTTTCGGCCAGTTCGATCGCGCCCGCCAGGCTGCCCGGCAGCGTCAGAATCCCCCGGCGTTTGCGCTCGGCCTCACTGAGCTCAAACACATTCTCTTCCGTCGGCGCGGGTAGAGTGTATTTCTTCGCGACTCCCTCCAGGCCCGCCGCGAGGATGACGCTGAAGGCGAGGTATGGGTTGCAGGCCGGATCCGGCGAGCGCAGCTCGATGCGCGTGGAGGCCTCCTTCCCCGGCTTGTACATGGGGATGCGGACCATATCGGAGCGGTTGCGGCTGGCCCACGTCACAAAGACCGGCGCCTCGTAGCCCGGCACGAGCCGCTTGTACGAGTTCTCCCACTGGTTCAGGACGAGCGTCAGCTCCGGCGCGTGCTTGAGAATTCCGGCGAGAAACTGCTTGGCGGTCGTCGACAAATGCAGACGGTCTCTGGCATCAAAGAAGGCGTTACGCTCACCCTTAAAGAGCGACATGTTCACGTGCATCCCGGAGCCGTTGCTGCCGGCGAGCGGCTTGGGCATGAAGCTGGCGTAGACCCCGTGCTTGAACGCCATCTCTTTGACCACGAGGCGGTACGTCATCACG
>JACQHS010000127.1 GCA_016198915.1 Candidatus Omnitrophota bacterium | reverse complement strand
TCACCTCAACCATACCTGATGATGGAGGCCCCGGCAAGCATCCCCCTCATTTTTTCGTAACCGCGCGTAAACTTACTTAACAGCCGGCAGGCGGATCGTGAACGTCGTGCCCTGCCCGATGGTGGAGGCGACGTCGATCGTGCCCCCGTGCAGCTTCACGATCCGCTGGCTCACGAAGAGCCCCAGCCCCGTCCCCGTGGCCTTCGTCGTGTAGAACGGGTCGAACACCTTCGTCAGCTTGTTCGCCGGAATCCCCGGCCCGGTATCTTCGACTTTCACCTCGACCTGCGCCCCGTTGGAGGCCGAAGCCGAGAGCACGAGCTTGCCGCCCTGCTCTCCCATCGCCTGGCACGCGTTGAGGATGAGGTTCAGGATGACTTCCTGCAGCTGGTTTTGGTTGCCCCGCACCTTGGGCAGCTCCTGCGGCACGCTCACACTGCGCTCGACGTTCTCCATCCGCACCTGGTAGCCGGCCAGCGTCAGGCTCTCCTCCAGCGTCGCCTTCAGGTCCACGGCCACGAAGTCGGCGGGGGCCGGCTTCGCAAACCGCAGGATCCGCCGCGTGATATCCGCCGCGCGCTGGCACTCCTCGATGATGCTCAAAAGCACCGCATCCACCTTCACGTCCTGCCCCTTGAAACGCTCCAGGTACACTTGGGCTTCGCCGGAGATGATGGCCAGCGGATTGTGGATCTCGTGCGCCATGCCCGAGGCCATCTGGCCCAGGCTGGCCAGCTTCTCCGATTGGATGATATAGGATTCGTTGGCGCGCAGCTCCTCGAAGAACATCGCGTTTTCAATCGCCAGCGCCCCTTGGTTCGCCAGCGCGGAGAACATGGCGATATCGTCGGTCGTGTAGCGCTCCCCGTTGCGCTTCGCCCCCAGGACCAAAAACGCCAAGAGCTTCTCGCCGGAAAAGCTGGGCACGATGAGCAGGGCTTCCAGCTTGCGCATCCACGAGTAGGCCCAGGCGGCTTGCTTCGCGCGCTCATCGGAGCGCTTCATGTCCATCTCCGCCTGCAGCTCCTCCAGCAGGAGGATATCCTTCTGCTCCTGCAGCAGCTCGATGAGCGGATCCGCCGGCTCCACGGTCAGCTCGGCGGGCATCATGCGCTTGTGGCGCACGGCGCGCAGGACATAGCGCTGCGTCTCCGTGTCATAGAGGAAGAGGCCGGTGTGGGTCAGCCCGACGGCGCGGTTGATGACGTGGACGATGAGGCGGCAGAGCGTCTGGATATCTTTGATGCGGGTCATGCCGCTGGAGGCGGCGATCAGCGTGCGGTGGTAGCGCCGCTGGTCTCTGAGGATGCGCCCCTCCAGGCGCCGCAGGATCGTCAGGTAAATGAGGGGGGCTGCGGAAGCCAGGAGGGTCATCACGAGGGCCGGGATGACCCACCAGAACGTCTCAAACCGGACGTGGAGCCACCCCGAGGCCCCAATCAGCAGCACGAGAGGCACGCCGACGATGAGGGCATAGAGCCCCACAAACAGCGTGAATTTGGTGACGGGCAGCCGCGTGCCGCGTGGAGGACTCACAGGGGCCGGCATCAGAGGAAGGTAGAGATCAATTCGTGGCGGCGACCGCCCGTTTCACCGCATCGGCCAGGTCGCGCAGCGAGGAGATCGGCTTGTCGAAATGGGCGAAGGCGCCGAGCGTCAACAGCCGGTCGCGCGTCTTGCCGCCGTCGTTGTACGCGGTGATCACGATGACCTTCGTGCTCGGGTGTGTGCGCCGGATGTGCTTGAGGATCTCATCCCCGTCGAGTCCTGGCAGCTTCAGATCGACGAGCACGACGTCCGGCTTGTGGTAATCGACGAGCTCGACGCCCGAGGTGCCGGTCATCGCCACGTGCACCTCATAGCCGCGGGTGCTGAAGAATTGGTCCAGCGTCTTCGTAAACTCCATCTCGTCGTCGATCGCCACAATCTTCGCTCCGGCCATCACCTACACCTGACGCGCAGCGGCGGGTGACACGGCGTTCGCGCAGCCGCGAATTCAGATTTTGTCGCCTTCGGAGGAGGCCAGGCGAGAAAATCTGCTGAGCGGCTAGCGAACGCGGTGGCAGGACCCGCCGAAGTCACCACAGGACCCGCCACCATGGGTCAGGCCGCCGTCACCGCCGCGGGCTCGGGTTTCCCGATCGGAAACTCCAGGGAAAACGTCGTCCCCTTGCCCAGCGTGCTCTCCACGGCAATCCGGCCGCGGTTGCGCTCCACGATTTGGCGCACGATAAACAACCCCAGCCCCGTTCCCTTGCCCGGCTCCTTCGTCGTGAAGAACGGGTTGTAGATCTTCGCCAGCGTCTCCGGGTTCATCCCGCTGCCCGTATCTTGGATCTCGATGCGCACGCTGCGTCCCTCGTGGACAAACGCCCGCACCCAGATCGTGCCCGGCGGCTTGATCGCCTGCCCCGCGTTGCGGATCAAGTTGAAGAGCACCTCCTGGAACTGCCGTCGATCCACGACAATGTCCGGCAGATTGGGATCAATCTCTTTGGTAATGGTGATCTTCTGGATGTTGAGGTCATGCCCAACGAGTGCGAGGACTTCGTCCATTTCCTTCGCCACACTCACCGGCTGCGCCGTCGGCTCCTTGATCGGCTTGGCGAAGTTCGACAGCTTCTGCGTGATCGCGGTCGCCCGGTCGATCTGTTTCAGCGCCACCTGCATGATCGAGGAGGTCCGCTCCAGCACGTCCTGCGCCGACTTGCCCACGAGGATCCCGTCCTGTTG
>JACQHS010000123.1 GCA_016198915.1 Candidatus Omnitrophota bacterium | reverse complement strand
GGCCGGCGTCGTCGACCATGTGAAGATTGGCGAGCGGGCGCAGGTCGGCGCGGCGAGCGTCGTGACCAAATCTGTCGCGCCGGGCGAGGTGGTCTGGGGCTACCCGGCGCGCCCGATCAAGGAGATCAAGCAAGAACTCGCCGCGCTGGCGTTTTTGCCAGCGCTCCTCAAACAGCTCAAACGGACCGCGCGCAAGGAGCAAAAGAGCCCCAAGCGATAGCACGCTATCCTGCCGGTGTCCGCCTTCCACGTCAGTCCGTTGACGAAGGTTTCCTCGTCCGATACAATAAAGATTCATCCAATGACCTGCCGGTTATCCCGTCATCTTATCGTGGGCGTCGCAGCGCTCGTCTTCTGGGTTGGGGCACGGCCGGTCTCTGCGGCCGAGCGGCCTGCGCGGGACCTGGCGGCCGGCAAAGCGGCCTATGAGCAGTCCTGCGCGCGCTGCCACGGCGTGGATGGCCGCGGCGACGGGGTGGATGCCAAGCGGTTCTACCCGCGACCCCGGGATTTGACCATGGGGGTCTATAAGTTCCGCTCCACCGCCAGCGGCACCCCGCCGACCGATGAGGATGTGTTCCAGACGATTACGCGGGGGCTGCCCGGCAGCAACATGCCCGACTGGCAGCACCTCAGCGAAGAGACCCGCTGGCAGCTCGTGGAGTATCTCAAGAGCCTCTCTCCGGTGTTTGACCAGACCGCGCCAGAACCCGTTCCCATCGCGGACGAACCCGGTCCGGCCCGCGCCGATCTCGCCAAGGGAAAAGCGCTCTATACCCAGCTGGGGTGCGCGTTGTGCCACGGCGCGCAGGGGCGCGCGAACGGTCCTTCCGCGGCAACCCTGGTGGATGATTGGGGCAAGCCGATCCGCCCGTCCAACCTCACGCAAGGCTGGAACTACCGAGGCTGGAGCGCTTCGCGTGACGTGATGTTGCGCGTCCTCACCGGCATCGATGGGGCTGGCATGCCGTCGTACACCGGGGCCGTCTCGCCGGAGGACGCCTGGCAGCTGGCCTATTACGTCGCCTCGCTCCACGAGCCGCCGCACGAGCATCGGATCGCGCGCGCCGCGCATGTGACGGGCGCCCTGCCGCAGACGGTGGATGATCCGGCCTGGGCCGCGGCGGAATCCACCCTGGTGCGGCTGCGCAACGCGGTCTCTTCGGATGGCGAGTGGGTGGATCCGCCGACGGTGTCCGCCGTGTCGTTTCAGGTCCTGGCGAATGAAGACATCATGGTATTGCGCGTTTCTTGGGACGACCCGTCTGAGGACAACGCGGATGCCCTCACCCTGCTCTTGAAACCGGAGGCAACGCGGGGAGATGTCGTCACCCTGCACGCCTGGCCGTATCACGGAGCTCCGCGGCTGGATGTTTCGTACTGGTCAGCCGGCAGGGCTGAAGCCTTCGAACTGCTCGCGTCGACATTCGAGGACGCTGTGGAGCGCCGCGGAGCGTCAGTGGTGTTGGCGAGCGCCGCCGTGTATGATGATGGACGGTGGCGGCTCGTGCTGCAGCGTCCGTTGCAGCCAGCCTTTCCGGCTGGAGCCGCGGTCATCACGCCGGAACTCTTTGCGCCGTTCGCGTTTGCCGTCTGGGACGGCGGCAAGCCGGGCGCACGGGCGGTGTCGCCGTGGGTGGACGTCGCGCTCGGCCCGGTACAACCCCACAGCGAGTAACTCATTGGAGGATCGATGATGTGTCAGCGCTATGGGATGTCGTTGCTTGCGGTGCTTGTGGTGATTGGGTGCGGCGGCGGTCAGCCGCAGGACGCCGCGGCCAAGACGGACCGAACCGCGTCGCCGGAGCCCGCCATGCACCTTGCCCAAGCGCCTGCGCAGGCCCAGCCCGCCTCAGGCGGCGGGTCAGCGGCCGTGAACGTGACGGTGCAGTTTGAGGGCGCAGCTCCCGCGCGGACGAAGATCAAGATGGACGCCGATCCGGTCTGCCGGCAGCAGCCCGCGGCGGCCATGGAATCCGAGGAGGTCGTCGTCAATAGTAACGGGACGCTCAAGAACGTCTTCGTCTATGTGAAGGATGGGGCGACGGGGACGTTTCCGACACCGTCGACTCCGGCGACACTGGAGCAGTCGGGGTGCTGGTATCGTCCGCACGTGTTTGGCCTTCAGGTCAACCAGCCGTTGGATATCGTCAACAGCGATGCCACCCTGCACAACATCAATGCCAAGCCGACGACGAATACGCCGTTCAATATCGCCCAACCGGTCAAAGGGATGAAGACGACGAAGAAGTTCGCCAAGCCCGAGGTCATGGTCAAGTTCAAGTGCAATGTCCATCCGTGGATGAGCGCCTACGCCGCGGTGCTCACCCATCCCTTTTTCGGCGTGTCCGATGAGCAAGGCGCGGCGGCGGTGATCGGCCTTCCGGCCGGCACGTATACGCTTGAGGCGTGGCACGAAACCTACGGGACGCAGACCCAGACGGTGACGGTGGCCGACGGGGAGACGAAGTCCGTTGCATTTACGTTCACAGCTCAGTAAGCCGCTCGCGGTTGCGCTCGGGATTGTGCTCATCGCGGGATGTGCAGACGCGGCATGGGCGCAGGCGCCGGCTGGCGCACGGATCTGGCTGCCGGAGGGCGCCTCAAGCGTCGCACCCGCCATCGACCGCTTGTTCTACATCATCCTGTGGATCACCGGGATTGTGTTCGTCGCTGTCGAAAGCGTGCTGCTGGTGTTTCTCGTGCGCTACCGGCAGCGCCCCGGCCGACGCGCGGCCTACACGCACGGCAGTTCCCTCGTTGAGACGATCTGGACCGTCATCCCCGCGCTGATCTTGGTGTGGCTGGCGTTTTACAATCAGCGCATCTGGGCCCAGGTGCGCGGCACACCCCCGCCCCACGATTTGGAGGTGGGAGTGACCGGGCAGCAGTTCGCTTGGAACATCCACTATCCGGGCGCCGATGGCACCTTCGGCCGAACCGATCCGGCGCTGGTCAATGATGAGACGGGCAACCCGATCGGCTTGGATCGCCGCGACCCGAACGCCGCCGACGACATTGTGACGATCAACCAACTCCACCTGCCTGTTCACCAGACGGTCCTCATCCATCTGAAATCGAAGGACGTCATTCACAGTTTCTTCGTCCCGCAGTTTCGGATGAAACAGGATGCCGTCCCCGGGATCACCGGCCGGGTGTGGATCGAGGCGACGAAGGAGGGTCAGTTGGAAATCGCGTGCGCCGAGCTGTGCGGTTTGGGCCATTACCGCATGCGCGGCTTTCTCACCGTAGAATCCCTTGAGGCATTTCACGCATGGTTAGCCGAGCAGTTGACGGAGCAGCAGTCATGATCCCACGCCCTGCCTGGGCTCGCCTGCGGCGAGCCGCGAAAACTGAGCGCGTGCATACCTATTGGAGTTTTCGCCCCGCAGGCCTGCGGGGCAGGCAGGGCGTGGGATGAGCACCCAGGCACACGGGCACTCAGGCACCCAGGCACCGAGTTTCCTTCGGAAATACATCTTCTCTACAGACCACAAGACGATCGGCATCCAGTTTTTGTTCACGAGCCTCATCATGCTCTTCATCGGGGGGCTGCTCGCGATGCTCATCCGCTGGCAGCTGGGCTGGCCGGGCCGGGCGCTGCCGTTCATGGAGAAACTGGCCCCCGAGGGGATGCCCGGCGGCGTCATGCTCCCGGAATACTACAACATGCTGTTTACCATGCACGGCTCTATCATGATCTTTTTCGCGATTATCCCGCTGCTCGTCGGGGTCTTCGGCAACTACCTCATCCCGCTGAAAATCGGCGCACCCGACATGGCCTTCCCAAGGCTCAATATGGTGTCGTATTGGCTGGTGCCCCCCGCGATCGGCATTGTCTGCGCGGGGTTCTTCCTCCAAGGAGGTGCGGCGGCCTCGGGATGGACGGCGTACGCGCCCCTCTCAACCACGCTGGGTCCAGGGCAGGTGTGCTGGATCGTGGGGGTGATTGTGCTAGGAACCTCCTCGATCATGGGGTCGGTGAACTACCTCACGACGGTCATCAACCTGCGGGCTCCGGGGATGCATTTCTTCCGACTGCCGCTGTCCATCTGGGCGCTGTTCATCACCGCGGTCCTCGTGGTGCTCGCGACACCGGTCCTCGCCTCGGCTCTGATCCTGCTCCTGCTGGATTCGACGTTGGGGACCAACTTCTTCCTTCCCGCTGGCATGATCGTTGACGGAGTGCTGCAGCCGAACAGTGGCGGGCAGGCGATTCTGTGGCAGCACCTGTTCTGGTTCTACTCGCACCCGGCGGTGTACATTATGATTTTGCCGGCGATGGGCATCGCCTCGGAGATCCTGCCGGTCTTCGCGCGCAAGCCGCTCTTCGGCTATCACTCGATGGTCTATGCGATCATGGGAATTGCGGGGCTGGGATTCCTCGTCTGGGCGCACCACATGTTCACCAGCGGGATGAACCCTGCCCTGGGCACCAGCTTCATGGCGTCCACGATGGTCATTGCGGTGCCCTCCGCGATTAAAACGTTCAACTGGCTGGGGACGCTCTGGCGAGGCTCCATTCGGTTTACGACGCCGATGTTGCATGCGATTGCGTTTGTGGCGATGTTCGTCATCGGAGGCCTCACCGGGATTTTTGCTGCGGCCAACGCTGTCGACCTCTACCTCCACGACACCTACTTCATCGTCGGCCACCTGCACTACGTGCTGTTCGGCGGCAGCCTCTTCGGGATTTTTGCCGGCATCACCTTCTGGTTCCCGAAGATGTTCGGCCGGATGATGAGCGAGACGCTGGGCAAGGTCCATTTCGCGCTGACGTTCGTCTTTTTCAATGCGGTGATGTTCCCGATGTTCAACTTGGGTGTTGCCGGCATGCCGCGGCGGATTTACGACTACACCCAGTATGCCCACTTGACCCATGTTGTTGGAATGAACCAGATGATGAGTATCAGCGCCTTCATCCTGTTTACCGCTCAACTGCTCTTCATCGTGAACTTCTTCTGGAGCCTCTTCCGGGGAAGACCGGCCGGCGCCAACCCCTGGCAGGCCAACACCCTCGAATGGATCACGCCCTCGCCGCCGCCGCACGGCAACTTCGCGACGACCCCCACCGTGTATCACGGTCCTTACGAGTACAGCGTTCCGGGACGTCCTAAGGATTGGCTTCCGCAAACCGAGCCGGCGGCCATACCATCGCATTCGTAGGAAAAATGGGGACGTTTCTATTTTTCAAAATATCGTAATCTCTCAGCACGCCAAAGAAAAAATAGAAGCGTCCCCATTTTTATATGGCTACGCGGTGGCGACTGCGATCGCGACGTTCTGCCTCTTGATTGCGGGAGCTCTGGTCACGTCCACCGACTCGGGGCTGGCGGTGCCGGATTGGCCGCTCTCCTACGGGATGTGGTTTCCTCCGCTGGTCGGCGGCATCCTCTATGAGCACGGCCACCGGATGATCGCGGCGGCGGTCGGCCTGATGATCCTGGGGCTGGCGGTGTGGCTGGGCTTCGTCGAGCGCCGACGGTGGGTGCGGTATCTCGGCTACAGCGCGTTGGGTGCCGTGGTGCTCCAGGGCCTCCTCGGCGGGATGACCGTGCTCTTTCTGCTGCCGCCGCAGGTGTCCATCGCGCACGCGACGCTTGGCCCGGCGGTGTTTTGTCTTGTCGTCTGCCTCGCACAGGTAACCGCTCCATCATGGACCGCTCAACCAACTCGTGACGAGGAGGTGCGGTGGCCGTCGCTGCGGGCTCTCGGGCTCGTGCTCGCGACGCTGGCGGCTCTGCAACTGGTCCTTGGCGCTGTGCTTCGGCATACCGGCGGGGGACTCGCATGGCATCTGACCGGTGCCGCGTGCCTCCTCGCGGCCTGGGGATGGTTGATGCAGCGGATTCGTCAACTCCAAGGCGTTCGGCATCTGCTCTGCGCGTCGGTCCAGCGCCTGGGCTTCCTCTTAGTCCTCCAGATGGTGCTCGGCGGTCTCTCGTGGTGGTACCGAGCGCCCGTCGGGGTGGTGACAGTTCACGTCGGGATGGGCGCCCTCGTGCTCGCTCAGGCGGTCCTGCTCGTCATGGTTTCTGAACAGGCTGCGTCATGACGGCCACGTCGATCCTCGGGAGCCTCTCGCTGTCGTTCACCCGTCAGCGCCTCCTCGACTACCTTGAATTGACGAAGCCCCGGCTGACGGCGCTCGTGTTGGTCACGGTGGCCGCGGGGTTTTGGCTTGGGCTGCGCTCGGCGACGCCGCCGGCGCTGCTGATTCCGCTGCTGTGCGGTACGGCGCTGGCGGTCGGCGGGGCCAATGCGCTCAACCAATGGAGCGAGCGCGTGCCGGATAGTCTCATGCAGCGCACGAAAGGCCGACCGCTGCCGTCCGGGCGGCTCCATCCTGAAGCGGCGCGCCGGTTCGGACTGCTCCTTGCCGCTGGCGGGGTGCTGTGGCTGGCGGTTTCCGTCAATGCGTTGACCGCAGCCCTGACCACCCTGAGCATCGCCAGCTATGTCCTGTTCTACACGCCGCTGAAACGGATCACGCCGCTGTGCACGCTGGTGGGGGCGGTCCCCGGAGCACTCCCGCCGATGATCGGTTGGGCCGGTGCGCGCGGCGCCATCGGTGTTGAGGCGTGGGCGCTCTTTGCCATCCTCTTTGTGTGGCAGCTGCCGCACTTTTTGGCGATCGCCCTCCTGTACCGGGACGATTACGCCCAGGCGGGGTTTCAGATGTTGCCGGTCCTTGACCGCGAGGGAGCAGTGGCGGCCCGCGAAATGGTGCTCTACGGAGTCGCGCTGGTGCCCGTGAGCCTGTTTCCCGCGTTTCTCGGGATGGCCGGGCCGGTGTACTTCGCGGGCGCCTTCGTGTTGAGCACAGCGCTGCTCGTCATCAGCATTCGGGCGGCCCTGCGCCGCACCACAGCGTCGGTTCGGCAGCTCTTTCTCGCGTCGGTCCTCTACCTGCCGCTGCTCCTGGGGCTCCTCTCCCTGGCAAAGCTCTCGCCGCCTGTGCCGGTCGCCCAGTCCTTGGCGCGCTACGGCGTGGTGCCGACGTTTTCCCTCATCGATCAGCGGGGTCAATCGGTCACACGCGAGACCTTTCAGGGCCGCGTGTGGCTCGCCGATTTCATCTTCACTTCCTGCGCCGGCCAGTGCCTCCTCATGAGCGATGCCATGCGCTCCCTTCAGCAGGCGTTTCCTCAGGAGCCCGGGCTGGCGTTCGTCTCCTTCAGCGTCGATCCGATCAGGGATACGCCGGGGGTGTTGGCGGCCTACGCCCAACGCTACGGGGCGGATGCGCGGTGGCGGCTTCTCACCGGGCCGCGCGACGACCTTCACGCGCTGTCACTCAACGGGTTTCGGTTGTCGGTCGGCGAACAACCGGAGGTGGCGCGTGAGCCGATCCTGCACAGCGTCCGGCTGGTTCTCGTGGACCGCGCGGGAGCGATCCGCGGGTATTACGATGCGACGGATGCCGCGGCGATGGCGCGATTGCGTCAGGACATCCCGCGGCTGTTGGACGAACCGTCATGAACCTCTCGCTGTGGCCGGCGTTCAATGCTGCCCTGAACGCGACGAGCGCGCTGCTGCTGCTGAGCGGCTTCTGCTTCATTCGCGCGAAGCAGATCAGCCGGCACGCCGCCTTCATGTCCGGCGCGCTCGGGGTCTCGGCCCTGTTCTTCATGTCCTACCTGGCCTATCACGCCAAGGTCGGCTCGGTGCATTTTCTCGGCACCGGCTGGGTGCGCCCGATGTACTTCACCGTTCTGGTCACCCACACGATCCTGGCCGTCGTGATCGTGCCCCTCATCCTGCGCACGCTGTGGCTCGCCGTCCGCCAACGGTTTCCGGAGCACGTCGCCCTCGCCCGGTGGACGTTTCCGCTATGGCTGTATGTGTCGGTCAGCGGCGTCATCGTGTACCTCATGCTTTATCACATGCGATGAGACGAACTTTACTTCTGCTGGCAGGCTTCTTCCTTTTAGTATCATCGACGGTCGCATGGGCGTGCCCGGCGTGCAAGGAGGCGCTGTTTGACCCGAGTCAGCTGCGACAGACGCTGGCCACGGCGAAGGGGTATGCCATGAGCATTGGGCTGCTGCTGAGCGTTCCAGCGATTCTGGTGGGCGGTGTGGCGGCGCTCATTCTCCGCGCCGCCCGTCATCGACGACGGACGATTGACACTGCCAAGGTTCCGCGCTAGACTGCACAACGACGTTTGACGAACCGTGGAGGGGTTGATGAAGCGAATCAGCGGAATCGGGGTGGTCATCTGCACCGCCGTGATGCTCCAGCCGCCGGTGTGGGCGGCGCGCACGCAGGTCCACGAGGCTGCCGAATCCCAGCAGTACGGACGGAAATTCGGCGGCATGATCGGGCGCGGAGCGCTGAATGCCGTGACCTGCTTTGTAGACGTCATCGTCAACATCGTCAACGAGACCAAGGCCGGCCCGCCGTTCGTCGGCACCTTGACCGGGGTCGCAAAGGGCACTGGCTGCGGGGTGCTGCGGTTGGGCTCGGGCGCGGTGGACCTGGTGACGTTCTGGGTCCCCGGCTTCAACGGATTCCCCGTCTCGGATTCGTACGAGAACTGTCTGGCGACCACGTCGATGGCCGCCACCGAGACGTTGCCGCCAGGCTACGGCCAGCCCGTTTCCCGCTGGGACGTCCCAACGGCCGAACCAGGGGCGGCGCAGGCTCCCGTTGAGGAACGGCCCGCCAAGAAGACCTGGAAGAAGTAACGCGCAACGCACGTCATTCGTCCACTCCCTGATCGCTAGACATGGGAGACACCTACCTCACGAAAGCCGGCCTCGAGAAACTCCGCGCGGAACACAAGTCGCTGCTGGCCCAGAAGCATCAGCTGACGGAAGAAGTCAGTAAGGCCGCCGCGATGGGGGATCTGCGGGAGAACGCCGAGTACCACGCGGCCCGGGAGCGCCTGCAGCACGTGTCTTCACGGCTTGCGGAGCTCGATGCCAAGCTCTCCCACGTGAAGATCATCGATGAGCTGGCGATCAAGGACGGGGAGGCGCGGGTGGGGACCCAGGTGACGCTGGAAGATGAGCAGACGAAGGAGCAGTTCAGCTATCTGCTTGTGGGACCCGACGAAGCCGATCCGCAGCAGGGCAAACTGTCCATCGCCTCGCCGCTCGGGAAGCACCTCTTAGGAAAAAAGAATGGGGAGAAGTTCACCTTAACACTCCCGAAAACGATGGTGTCCTATCGGGTCATTACCGTGGAGCGGCAAACCTGATGGCCACCCCGCCGTTAACCTCCCGCAAGTGCAAACCATGCGAAGGTGGGATGGAGCCGCTCCCGCCGAACGCTGCGCAGACCTTACTGCAGGATGTGAAAGGCTGGGAGCTGGTGGACGGGAAAGCGATTCGCAAGACGGTGAAGTGCAAAGATTTTCTCGACGCGGTGGCGCTGATTCAGAAAATCGCCCCCGTCGCGGAAGCGGAAGATCACCACCCCGACCTGCATCTCACTGGGTATCGCAAGCTCACCATTGAGCTCTCCACCCACGCCATCGGCGGCTTGTCGGAAAACGATTTTATTCTGGCCGCCAAGATCGATCAGCTCCTGACTGGTTAGACGACGGGGACATTTCTATTTTCGCCTCGCGGAAAACCATTGCGAAAATAGAAACGTCCCCTTAAAAAATCCGCAACACTAAGCATTTCGCCGAGCCGCCGGCCTTGAGGAATTCCGACAGGTCCAACGGATAGAGGCGAAATCCCCGCCGCATCAGCTGCCGCCGCAGCGTGCTCGAGGACCCCTCCTGCAGGACAATCGATCGGCCGACCGCAATCGCGTTGCACACGAACCGCTTCGCATCCGCTTCCGAGACGCTGATCGGATCCTCAACCAGCCCCTCAATCACCTTGCGGCCATAGCGGTCAAACGCCTTCGGAAACCACAGCGCCGCGCGATCATCCAGCGGCGCGAAGCAGGTGTCCAGATGGTAGAACCGCCGATCGGCCAACTCCACCGGCAGCACCTGCGTGTGCAGCAGGCGCGCGAGCTCCTCATGCGCCGGCGCATCTGAGCGGAATCGAAACCCGAAGAGCAGTGCGCCGTTCATCCACAGCGCGTCTCCCTCGCCTTCGAATCGGTAGCGGCGCGGCAAGGTGACCAGCCGGAAGCCGCTGCGCTTCACATGCCGCTCGATGTGCGGCTCCTCCCGCTGCCGCTGTGGATGCCGAAAGTTGCTGCGGATGAACGTCCGCCCCACCGCCAGCCCGGCATTGGCCGTAAAGACCAAATCCGGCACGCCAGGCTTCGGCGTGAGGAGTTTCACGCGCGCCTTCAACCGGCGCGTCAGCAGCTCGTGGAGCCGCGTCCACTGCATGAGCGCGCGCCGGTGGTTCGCCTGCCGTTTGAGGCTCATCCACGGATTGATCTCGTACGCAATGGTGTAGTACGTCGGACGGCACATTAAAAAGGAAGGTGGAGAGTGGAGGGTGGAGGGTGGAAACGGCATGGCCTCGACTACAAGCGCAGTGCGTGCACCAATTCGCGGAGGAACGATTCGGTGTCGGAGACGATGCCGATGCCCTGGAAAGTGCCGCGGTCAGAGAGCTTCGTGACGACGGCGGCGTTGATGTCCACGCAGACGGTTTTCACCGTCGCTGGCAGCATGTTGCCGGTGGCGATCGCGTGGAGGGTGGAGGCCAGCATGAGCGCTAAGCCCACGCCCGGGATGTGCTTGCGCATGGCATCCTGGGCTTTCATCGTGTCCGTGATCACATCCGGCAAGGGACCGTCATCCCGGACCGAGCCGGCCAGGACAAAGGGGATCCGGTGCCTGATGCACGCATGCATCACCCCTTTGGTCACGAGGCGGCGCCGGACGGCGTTCCGGATGCCTCCGACGCGTCGGATCGTATTGATTGCCCGCATGTGATGGTCATGGCCGTCGGCGGCCGCAGTACCCCGGTCCAAGTACACCCCGAGTGAGGTGCCGTAGAGCGATGATTCAATGTCATGGGTGGCAAAGCCGTTGCCCGCGAAGAGAACGTCCACGAAGCCGGCCGCAATCAGCCGCTCCAGGTACGGTCCGCTGCCCGTATGGATGACGACCGGACCGGCGACCACGAGAATCTTCTGGCCCCGGCGTCGAATCGCGCGCATTTCCGCCGCCAGCCGCTGGATGAGCTGGGCTTTCGGTTTCTCCGAGGAGACCGCGCTCGCCATGAACTGGAAGACTTCCGGGCGGCGCGTGCGTTCCAACGGCGAGACGCGCACACCTTCCGAGCCGCACACGATCCAATCACCCGTCTGGACATGCGCCATGGGAATGCAGCGGGCCCCGCCGGTGCGTCGGTCCACGGTGATGCCGCAGTCCATTTCGATGTTCAGCACCTTGCGCCACGCGCCGCGGTAGCGCACCTCGGTCGGAAGATTGGTGGTGGAGTAAAACGCGGCGGGAAACACCCCGGCCTTCGGTGCGCGCGCAAGCCTGGCGTCCCGGAGGGTGACCGGGGCGGCCCCGAGGCGCGAGAGACGATGCAGGATCGTGTGCAGCCGCGCCGGGCTTGACGCTTCAACGCGCAGGCGGGCCACCGAGGGGTCGGTCTTGCGCTTGCCGACGGACAGCTCGAGGATCTCGAAGGTGCCTTCGAGGTCCATGATCTCATCCAAGATTTTCGGCAGGATGAGCGAATCGATGATGTGCCCGCTGACGCGGACAACTTCGGAGGCCATTTGCCGAGTAGTATACCACTCTTCAGTTGTGTGGGTCCTATCGCTGCTGAAAGCGGGGACGTTTCTATTTTCGCGATGGCGTTCCTGAAGCGAAAATAGAAATGTCCCAGTTGGGGCACCAGCGCTTCATTGCCGCACTCGCGACACCACGTCCAGTGTTATACTAAGCAACAATGGCGGCCCCCCTTGATGAGCGCGCGATCGAAGAGCGCACCCAAGCCATCGGCCGCGAGCTCTTCGCGGCGGCGAAGCGTGAGTCCGCGCACCTCTCCGTCCTGAACCGCTGGACCCAGCAAGTCCTCTCCTGGTGCTTGGCCGACCCCGCGCTGAAAAGCAGTGTGTTGCGCTTCATCGATGTGCTGCCGAGCCTGAAAAGCCCCCAGGCCATCGCCCGCCATGTCCGGGAATACTTCCCGACCACGAACCTGCGGCTGCCCACGGCCCTGCGCGTCGGCTCGGCGCTTGCGCGTTCGGGGCTGCTCACCGCCCCGGCACTCGGTGCCGTCATCACGCAGATGGTGGAGCAGGTCGCCCGGCAATTCATCGCCGAGTCTCAGGCGGAGGGCGCGCGCCGCATCGTGACCCAGCTGGCCGCACGCGGGGCCGCGTGCAGTCTTGACGTGCTGGGTGAACAGGTCGTCAGCGAGGCGGAAGCAGACCGGCACGTCCAGCAGTGTGAGACGCTCCTTGACCAGCTCGCCTCGGCCTATACGGGGTTAGCGTCTCCGCCGCTGGTCTGCGGGCCGGCGGCGAACCTCTCGATCAAGCCCTCGGCCCTGACGCCGCGGTTTGATCCAATCAGCCCTGCCGAGAGCATCGCACGGGCGCTCCAGAGGCTGGCCCCCCTCGTGCAGCGGGCCAGCGCGCGCGGGGCGCTGGTGACGCTCGATATGGAGCAGTATGCCCTGCGGGATCTGACGGTCTCGCTGGCAATGGAGTTGCTCTCGAAGTCGGCCGCCAAATCGACGAGGCTCGGGGTCGTCATCCAGGCGTATCTCCGCGATGCCGAGATGTCGGTCGACCGTCTCTTGGAGTGGCTGGCCGTGCATCAGTGTTCGCTGACGGTGCGTCTGGTCAAAGGCGCGTATTGGGACCACGAGGTCGCCTACGCCGCACAGCGCCACTGGCCGATTCCCGTGCACGAGCAGAAAGCTGAGACCGACCGTTCGTTCGAGCGCCTGACCGCCAGGCTGCTTTCCGCGCACCCCACGGTGACGACCGCGATCGCCTCGCACAATATCCGTTCCATTGCGCACGCCATGGCGGTGGCGGAAGCCTTGGGACTGCCAAAGCCGCAGCTCGAGTTCCAACTCCTCTATGGAATGGGAGACGCGGTGGGTGCGGCGGTCACGGCGCTCGGCTATCCCCTTCGGATTTACACGCCTATCGGCCCACTCATCCCAGGCATGGCCTATCTGGTCCGGCGGATTCTGGAGAACACGGCGAATGAGTCGTTCCTGCGCCAGGAATTTCTCGAGGAGCGCAGCGCGGAGGAGCTCCTCAAGCCCCCGGTCCTGCGGGCGGACGGCGTGCCGCGTGCCGAGGGGCGGACGCCAGAGTGGATCGGAGAGCCGCCGTTGAACTTTTCTAACGCCGCCGCACGGACCGGCATGGCGCAGGCGGTCACGTCGGTCCGATCGGCCCTCGGACGCCGGTACCTGCCGCTGTTGGCTGACGAAGCGGTTGAGAGCGTTGAGCCGCTGATCGTCCGCAATCCGTCAAACGGCGAGGAAGTGTTGGGCGAGGTCGCGATGGTCAGCCCCGCGCATCTTGATCGCGCGGTCCAGCTGGCCCACGACGCACAGAGGGAATGGGCAACGCGCCCTGTCGGGGACCGTGCCGCCTGCCTGCGGCGCGCCGCCGATCTCATCCGGCGGCGTCGCTATGAGCTGGCGGCGTGGGAAATCTTGGAGGTGGGCAAGACCTGGCGCGAAGCCGACGCCGATCTCGTCGAAACAATCGACTACTTAGACTATTACAGCCAGCGCATGCTTGAGCTGGCGGACGGCCGACCGCTGCCGCAGCTACCCGGGGAACGCAATCGTTATCAGTACGTGCCGCGGGGGGTGGCTGTCGTCATCGCGCCCTGGAACTTCCCGGCCGCGATCCTCATGGGCACGGCGTCAGCCGCCCTGGTCAGCGGCAACGCGGTGCTCCTCAAGCCGGCAGAGCAGTCGTCCATCATTGCGCTGCTCCTCACCCAGATTCTGCGTGAGGCGGGCATCCCGCCGCCCATTCTGCAGTGTTTGCCGGGGGTGGGCAGCGAAGTGGGGGCGTCGCTCGTCCGACACCAGAGAACCCACGTGACCCTGTTCACCGGCTCCAAGGCTGTCGGGTTGTCCATCGTCAGCGCCTCCGCACAGGTCGCCGCGGACCAGCCGTTCGTCAAGCACGTCATCGCCGAAATGGGCGGCAAGAACGCGCTCATCATCGACGAAGATGCCGACCTCGACGCGGCGGTGCAGGGGACGGTCATCTCGGCCTTCGGCTACGGCGGGCAGAAGTGCTCGGCCGCCTCGCGTCTCATCGTCCATCAGGCGGTCTATGACCAGTTTCTCGAGCGGTTGGCGGGCGCGACGGATCGGCTGGTCGTGGGGGATCCCGCCGATCCCGCAGTCGATCTGGGTCCGCTGATCGATGAGTCCGCCGAGCGCCGGCTGCGGGACGCGATCGCCCACGCGCATGAAGTGGCGACCGTGGCGTATCGCTACCCGCCCGCGCGCCTCCCGCAGCGCGGCCACTTTGTGGGGCCGGTGATCGTCACGGACGTCCCGCGGCGCCACCCGATGGCGACCGAGGAGCTGTTCGGCCCGCTCGTGTGCGTGTTCCGTGCCGCGACGTTTGAGGAAGCGCTGGCGCTGGCGAACGCCAGTCCCTATGCGCTGACCGGCGGCGTGTATTCCCGGTCGCCCTCGCACGCGGCGCGCGCGGTCGAGGCGTTTGACGTCGGGAATTTGTACATCAACCGGCCCATCACCGGCGCCGTCGTGGGCCGCCAGCCCTTCGGCGGCCACCGCCTCTCCGGGCTGGGGACGAAAGCCGGCGGTCCGGACTACCTCCTCCAGCTGCTCCTGCCCAAGACGATCTGCGAGGACACCAGCCGCCACGGCATTCCTCTCGACTAACAAGCACCAAGTACCAATTTCCAAATCCCAAATAAATTCCAAATTCCAAGCACCAAACACGTTTGGAATTTGGTGCTTGGTTATTGGTGCTTGTTTGGAGCTTGGAATTTGGTGCTTGGAAATTTCGCTATTGCCATCCTGACGGGGCGGGCGTAGACTGAGGATGTCGACCCTCTCCAGGAGGTGTGATGACATTCCTGGACACCCTGCAGCAGGATCACACGCTGTTGCGCAGTAAGGCGGCGCTGATGGAAGCGGCGCTGTCGGCTGCCCCCTACGCGCGCCTGGTGTTCCGCGAGAAGTGCTTCTCGCTGCTGCGCATGCTCAACCGGCACATGAAGCGGGAAGAGCGGCTTATCCACCGCTTCTACGAACGGTTCCCGTCAGCCCGGTACCTGCCGAACCGCAGAGATCACGTCGATGAGCACGCGCAGTTGCGCGCGGTGACGGAATTGCTGCTCGGCGGGCTCAAGGTGTCTATTCCCCTCATCATCCTGCGCGTGTCGCAGGCGATCGAGCAGCTGCAGGAGCGGATGGACGACCAGGAGCACACGCTGTTTCCTCTCTTCGAGGACGTGACGGAAGAGGAGTTGGGTCTCGCCCCGCGCGCTCCCCGCCGGCCGGCGTCCATCTCCGGCGCCATGAGCGTCAACGCCATCCTC
>JACQHS010000124.1 GCA_016198915.1 Candidatus Omnitrophota bacterium | reverse complement strand
TAGCGGTTATCGAACAAGTGCTTCGTGTCGGCATCGTTGACCGAAATCACCGGATAGCGCAGCTTTCGCTGCGCATCGAGGCTCTGGAGCCGGATGACGCCGGTCGTCGTCTCCTCAGTGCCTCCGACGACATCCTTGCCGAACCGAGACGGCTGCTTGTGAATTGTTGAAACCAGGTCAGCCCCATCATCCATCGTCACGTGGGGCGAGATGCCGAGCACGGCCTGGATGTGATCGTAGTAGGTCCGCCGATCCTCCCCGCGCACCGCAAAGACCGGGATGCCGTAGTCGGCGACCAAACTGGCCGCGACGTCATCCTGGGTGGACAGCGGGTTGGACGCGCAGAGGGCGACGTGGGCTCCGGCTGCCCGCAGGGTGAGCATCAAGTGCGCGGTCTCCGTCGTGACGTGGAGGCAGGCAGCGATGCGAAAGCCCTTGAGCGGCTTCGTCCGGGCCGCGCGGGAACGGATCTTCAACAACACCGGCATCTGGCTCTCGGCCCAGGCGATCTTGGACCGGCCGGCCTTGGCCAGCGCGGAATTTTTGATATGAGCGCGTCGCGTGGCGATATTAATCCTCCTGCAGTCGCTGCGTCAGGCGTCCACCCGCGCCGTTGCCGCGCGACGGCGAGAGATTCGTCCGCTTGGAGGAGGCCGTCGGAACCCGGAATGCCCGCTTGACGTCGTTGACCCGATCCAGTTCTTCCCAGCTAAAGCCGTCCTCATCACGGCCGAAGTGGCCGTAGGCCGCGGTCTTCAAATAGATCGGCCGGCGCAGCTTCAGCGCCTTGATGATGCCCGCCGGGGTCAGATCAAACAGTTCCCGAACCCCTTTCACGATCGTGGCGTCCGACACCCGCCCGGTTCCGTGCGTGTTCACCATGATCGACACCGGCTCGGCAATCCCGATCGCGTACGCCACCTGCAGCTCAACCCGGTCGGCGACACCGGCCGCCACGAGATGTTTGGCGATATACCGCGCCATGTACGCGGCGGATCGGTCCACCTTGGTGGGATCTTTACCGGAGAAGGCACCCCCGCCGTGGCCGATCACCCCGCCGTAGGTGTCCATGATGATCTTGCGGCCGGTCAGGCCGGTGTCGGCTTGCGGGCCGCCGACCTCAAACCGCCCCGTGGGGTTGACGAAGATGCGGGTTCGTTTATCCAGCCATCGTTTTGCAATGACCGGCTCAAGCACGAGCGCCTTCATATCCGCCCGGATCCGCGATAGCGGCACGCCGGCGGCGTGGTGGGCGCTGACGATGACGGTATCAACCCGGGCTGCGCGGCCGTCGCGGTATTCCACGGTGACCTGGGTCTTGCCGTCCGGGCGCAGGTAGTCGACGAGCTCCTGCTTGCGGACGGCGGCCAGCCGGCGGGCCAGCCGGTGCGCCAGCACGATCGGCAGCGGCATGAAGTCGGGGGTCTCGTTCGTCGCGTAGCCGAACATCATCCCTTGATCGCCCGCTCCGCCCTTATCCACGCCCAGGGCGATATCCGGGGACTGCGACTGGATGGCGGTGGCCACCCCGCAGGTCTTTGAGGCAAACCCGTGCTCCGGTTGATCGTAGCCAATATTGTGAATGGTCTCGCGCACGATCTGCGGGATCTCGATGTAGCAGTCCGTCGTGATCTCGCCAGCGACGATCGCGAGCCCGGTCGTCACGAGCGTCTCGCAGGCCACGCGCCCGTTGGGGTCCTCTTTGTAGATGGCGTCGAGCACCGCGTCGGAAATCTGATCGGCGATCTTGTCCGGATGCCCTTCCGTGACCGATTCCGACGTGAACAGATGGCGTCTCATCCTCGTGCCTCCTTCGTCGTGTCGTGGGACCAGGCCTTCACCGCCGCCTGATAGGCTTCCAGGGTCCCGATATCATACCATGCGCCCTGCATCAGGAGGCCAAAGACGGGTCCGCGGCGCGCCAGCCATTGGATGAAGTATCCCGGGGCGTCGGGATTGCCGCCCTCATCCAGAAATTCCTTGATCTGGCCGCACATCGCTTCGGGAAAGTAATACACACACAGGGCCACTTCCCGCGACGGCGGCTGCGGTGATTTTTCCACAAACGACGTGATGCGCGAAGTCGGATCGCGCGTCACGACCCCGAACTGTGTTGCGGCGGCGGTTGAAGGCGCCTCCCAGAGCGCGATGCTCGGATCCGGCCGATGACGCTGGGCGCTGTCCACGAAGTCTTCCAGTGGCCAGGTAAACAGATTGTCGGTGCCCACCACCAGCAGATCGCCGCGCCCGGCGACGTGCGTTCTGGCCAACTCCAGGTCGCGAATCGCCCCCAGCCGGTTCTCGACGGTGTCCGTGCCGTCATCCACGATCCGGACGTCCTGCCGGTGCCTTCGCTGCCAGGCGAGAAACTGCTCGGCGAACCGGTGGTTCGTCACCAAGAGACGCTGGTCAATCCCTGCGACGCGCTCGAGGCTCTTCACCACCGCGTCCAAAATGACCCCCCCGCCCAACGGCAGCAGCGCCTTCGGCGTGTCCCGGGTCAACGGGTAGAGCCGCGTCGCATAGCCGCCGGCCAGCAGAATGGCAGTCAAAGCCATCGAAAGCACCAAGCACCAAATCCCAAGCACCAAACAAATTCCAAATTCCAAATTCCAAGCACCAAACGAGATGTTTGGAATTTGGTGCTTGGAGCTTGGTGCTTGTTTGGAATTTGGTGCTTGGAGCTTGGTGCTTGCATCAGGTTTCAACAAGGTCGGGGGCGACTTGTTTGAGGCTGGCGAGGAGAAACCCCTCGACCTCTTTCGACGTCCGCAGCGTCAGCACTTGCTCGACCACCGATTTGGCGAAGGAGTATTCCACGGCCCGGATGACGCGTTTGACGAGCGGCACCTGCACCGGCGACGTCGAAAACTCATCCAGCCCCATGCCCAAGAGCAGCAGGGCGAGCGGCGGCTCCCCGGCCATCTCCCCGCACATCCCGACTTCGATGTTGGCCGCGTGCCCCACGTCGATGATCTGTTTGACCAGCCGGAGGATCGCCGGGTGGGTCGGTTCATAGAGGTAGGCGATCTTCTCATTGACGCGGTCGACGGCCAGCGCGTACTGGATCAGGTCGTTGGTCCCAATGGAAAAGAAACTCACTTCCTTCGCCAAGAGATCGCAGGTCATCGCGGCCGAGGGGACTTCGATCATGGCGCCCACTTCGACCTTCTCGGCGATGGGCACCCCCTCCGTCGTCAGTTCCTGCCGAACCTCGCGGAAGATCTCGTTGGCCCGCCGCAGTTCCTCCAACCCGGTGATCATGGGGTACATCAACTTCAGGTGGCCGTGGACGCTGGCGCGCAGGACGGCCCGCAGCTGGATGCGGAAAATGTCAGGCCGCGCGAGGCTAAAGCGAATCGCCCGCCAGCCCATGAACGGATTCATTTCCGCTGGCAGCTGCAGCGGCGAGAGGAACTTGTCGCCGCCGAGGTCCATCGTCCGGATGATGACGGCATGCGGTTTGACCTGCTCGGCCACCGCGCGGTACGCCTCGTACTGTTCTTCTTCCGTGGGGAAATCCGCGCGGTTGAGGTAGAGAAACTCCGTGCGGAAGAGCCCGACGCCGTTCGCCCCATGCGCGATCACGGAGGGGACTTCGCCGGGCAATTCGATGTTGGCCATGAGCCTGACGCTGTGGTGGTCGAGCGTTTCGGCGGCGAGGTCCTTCAACTGCAGCAGCTGACGGCTGAGCTCGTGCTGGCGCCGCTGCTCCACCTCGTAGCGCGTGACGCTGGGCGGGTCGGGATCGACAATGACCTCCCCGCGGGTGCCGTCCACGATCACGAAATTGCCTTTGCGGATGCGCTGGGTCGCCGAGACCAATCCGACGACCGCCGGGATCTCCAGCGACTTGGCCATGATCGCTGTGTGGCTGGTCCGCCCGCCCACATCGGTGATAAACGCGAGGATCTTCTGCTTGTGCATCTGGGCGGTTTCAGACGGCGAGAGGTCGCGCGCCACGATGATCACCGGTTCGCGGAGCTCCCGGAGCAGGTCGGTGTGCTTGCCCAGCAGATTGCGCAGGACCCGCTTGCGGACGTCGTTGATATCCGCGGTGCGCTCCCGCAGGTACTCATCCTCCGTGCGCGAGAACGCCTTGAGATGGCGGCGGACAATATCGTTGAAGATGACCTCGACGTTGAGGCGCTGCGTCTTGAGGCCGTTGATGACCTCTTCGCGCAGCGACTGGTCTTCGAGGACGAGGATATGGGCGTTGAAGATCTCCGCGTGCTCCTGTCCCAGATCGTCCGAGAGCCGCTTCTGGATGTCGAGGATCTGATGGCGGGTTTTGATCAGCGCTTCTTCCAGCCGCAGGACTTCCCCGGGGATTTGCTCCTCCATGATGGTGCGCTTGGGCACGAGCAGCTCTTCGCTGTCATCCAGGAAGAGCGCGTTGCCCATCGCGACGCCGGGTGCAGCGGGAATGCCCTTCAAAGTAATCATTTGGGGGATTTGGAAGGCTCGGGTAAGGGTTCGGTCACGAGCCGGGCGAGCGCCTCCAGCGCCTCCGACGCGTCGGTGCCCTCGGTCATGATGACAATGCGCGCACCGGCATTGGCCGCGAGGGTCAGAAGTCCCATGATCGACTTGCCGTCGACGATCTTTCGGCCTTTCTTGACCGTCACCCGGCAGTCGAATCGTTTTGCCGTCTGCACAAACAGGGCGGCCGGCCGGGCATGGAGACCCTGCCGGTGCACGACGGACACCGTCCGCTGCAGGCGCGTCATCCCACCCCCTGCTGGCGTCCGCCGCAGGCGGACGCGCGGCGGGTTGAACCGGTTGCAAAGGACTTCCCAAACCCGCCGCGCCCGCAGCGACCTGCGTGGCAGTCCCTGAATGTGTCGCTGCGACCAGCAGGGGGTGGGATCATGATGAGGCGCCCCCGATCGTCCACTCGACGCGGGTTTCCCACTTCCCCGCGCCGTTGAGCGTCCAGAGCAACAGGAGGCAGATTCCCTGAAAGGTGCGCTCCAGCCCACCTTCCGACTCGGAGACGGTCTCGATGGGAAACGACAACAGTGTTGCGGCGGGCTCGATGGCTAACCGCACCCCGACGTCCACGGCAGGCTCCACGACATCGAACTGACGCACCTGCAGATGCTGCTGGGCCGTGGTCAGCCACCGGTCATCGCGCAGCGACAGGTTGAATTCCAACGCCACGACGGGAATCTCAGGCCCCTCCACCTCATAGAGGCACGTGACGGCCGGCCGCTGAGACGCCATCGCGACGGTTTTGCGCATGCGCCATTCAGAGACGCGCCGCGTCATCGTGACGGTCGCGGCCTTCTCGCCGTGTTTACCGGAGACCGCGCGCTCCAGCTGATACGGCCCGAGAGACCAGAGGCGCCGCTCTCCCCAGGCGGAACGCACAACTTCCTGCAGGGAGGGCAGGCTTTGCAGCCCGTAGTCGAGGAAGGCGCTGCGCCGATGATCGTCGTACACGAGGTACGACTCGAGATTCTGTTCTTTCACTCCCAGGATGTCATGGATGCTCGCCACCCCTGAGCCGCCGGACCTTGCCGGCTGCGGTTGGGTCAATCGCAGCTTGTCATGATACGGCTCGTGGCGCCGGCTCAAGGTATCGAGGAGATTGATGCGGGATTGAGAGAGACTCCATTCCGTGACGGTCCCCCCCTCGGCGGGATCCACCATCAGCTGCATGGTGTTGGTCGTCAGGCTGACTTCTTCCTGACCGTCGCTGTCGGCATCCGAGATGGCGAGCAGAACCCCGGGGTCCTTGGCGCCCTTCCGTCCACGAGGTGGCTTTCGGGCGGCCTGACGGACCAAATCCTCAGCGGCAATCAGGTGTGAGTAGACGGCGCGGCGCAGATGGGTCAGGTACAGTCCCCCGAACACGCCGTGCCAGTAGGCGCAGTTGCATTGCGCGGCGTAGAGCTCCTGCATCGCCCTGTCGAGTATATCTTCTCGACCGTTCTTTGCCGTGAGCTCTCCGACGGTCCGGCTCACGCGGAGCATCTTTTGCTGCATCGCGTAGGCTTCCGGGTATTTCGTGAAAAAATTCCGGAAGTGGCCCCCGGACCATTCCAGCATCTCCTCGTAACTCCCCGCGGGCAGAAACACGGTGCCGTTGGGCGGGGTCGTCTTCAGGTAGTCGCTGAAGGT
>JACQHS010000129.1 GCA_016198915.1 Candidatus Omnitrophota bacterium | reverse complement strand
GCCCATCACGGTCAGATTGCGGTCACGTCTGAACCCGGCAAAGGGAGCACGTTTTCCGTGCGGCTGCCCCTCGCGTAACGTGGGAGGATTGCTGTGACAGAGCATACGCTCCTCGTCGTCGACGAGGATCCATCCGTGCGCCAACGCATCCGACAGGATCTGGCCACGTGCCCGTGGCGCGTCGTGGAAGCCTCCAACGGCGCCGAGGCTGTTGAGCTGGCAAAACACCATGTGCCGGATGTGATCCTCTTGAACACCGCGCTGGCCGGGGGGGATAGCGAGGCGGTCGCAAGGACCTTGAAGTGGGATTCGGTCACCTGCGCGATTCCGATCATCGTGCTGAGCGCCGTGGAGCGATCCGAGGAACAACTCGAGCCCTGGGCCGCCGACAGCATACTCCCGACGACGGCGGCTTCGGTGCTGGCGGCCAAGCTGCAGCATGTTCTCGCCAAACAGAAACTGCATCAACCCTACGTGTTAGTGGTGGATGACGAGCCTGACTTGGTGGAGATTTTGACCGCCGTCTTACGGGAGCAGGGCTTTGCGGCGTCGGGAGCGCACAACGGCCGCGAGGCGCTGGAGGTGCTCCGGGCCGTGAGGCCGAATGCGATCCTGCTGGATTTGGACATGCCGGAGGTCAACGGGTGGGAATTCCTCGCCCAACTCAGGGTCACCGAAAGAGCGGAGCCCGTCCGAGTCGTCATTCTGACCGGTAAGGACCAGTCGATGGAGGACCGAACGCGTGGTCTGGGGATGGGAGCCAGCGCCTACCTGCTGAAACCGTGCCCGGTCGATGAGATCATCCGGGCGCTGCGGGATGCGGTATCCACCGAACGGCTCGACGTGTGATGGCCGCTCACACCACCCGTATCCTCGTGGCGGATGACGACCCGGATCTGCGGGACATCCTCCGCTCGATTCTCGAACCCGCAGGGTTTACGGTGAGCGAAGCAATGGACGGACGCAGCGCGCTCCTCACGATTCGCGGGCAACCGCCGGACCTCGTCATCATGGATTATCTGATGCCTGGGCTGACGGGTCCTGAGGTGTGCGCGCAGCTCAAACAAGACCTCCTCCTTCGGCACGTGCCGATCATCATGCTGACGGGCAAGAGCGAAGTCCAGGACAAAGTCCACGGGATCAACGCCGGGGCCGACGACTACCTCATCAAGCCGTTTGAGCCGCAGGAGCTGTTGGCCCGCGTGCAGATGGTGTTGAGGCGCACCAGCCAGGACCTGGAAGCGAATCCGCTCACACGGCTGCCGGGGAATGTCACGATCCAGCGGGAGCTCGAACACCGCCTTGCGGCGGGGGGGCCGATCGCCGTCTGCTACCTCGACTTGAACCGGTTTAAAGCCTTCAACGACCACTACGGCTTTAAGCGGGGCGACGACGTCATCAAGCGGACGGCAACGATCTTGCTGGAGACCTCACGCGACGCCGGCAGCCCGAACGACTTCCTCGGCCATATCGGCGGGGATGATTTCATTCTCATCACGACGGCGGACTGTGCGTCGCGGCTGTGCGAAGCGATTATCCGGAATTTCGACGCTGTGGTGCCTGACCTCTACGACGAGGCTGATCGTCAGCGAGGCTACATGCTCCACACCGACCGCAAGGGACAACAGATCAAACTCCCCCTGCTCTCCATTTCCATCGCGCTCGTCACGAACGAAGACCAGATGCTCTCACACCCCGGTCACATTGCGGCGCTCGGTGCCGAACTCAAGGCGTACGCCAAATCGTTTGATCGCAGCGTCTACGTGAAGGAACGCCGGAAGGGGTCTGAGAAAGAGAAATGACGCGCCGCGGGGTTACGGTTGGAGGAACGGTTCCGGTTCGTGCACGCGGATCCACATCGTCGCGCGGCCGGCCGTGGGCCGACCGTCGCGGATGAGGTAGCCGTGGTTGTCTTCGGCGGCAAACTGACGCGTCGCGTCCGCGCGGGCCGCCAGGGTTTGCTCACGGGCCTGCCGCTGCGCGAGACGGCGGGCCTCAATGGCCTCCCGGATCGCGACACGTAACGCCGGAAGAGACGACAGCCGCGCGGCCAACTGGAGGCGTTCCTGCTCTAACTCCAGCACCCGCTGCACCAGCTGTTCGCGTTCCTCTCGAAGCCGCACGTACGACGCTTGAAAGCGCTCGACTTCCCCGCTGAGCCGTCCCACTTCAACCTGGAGCCCCTGGGTTTGCTCACCGAAACTCGCCGCGGCTGTTGAGGCCGTGGTCAGCTGCGCCTTCGCTGACGCTAGCTCACGTTCCATTGCCGCCTCACGCTGTTCCATGTACCGGATAATGGCATGGCGCTGTTCGAGCGCCTCACCCAGGGAACGGTTCTTCTGGGAGAGGGTCAGCACCCACACAGCGAAGCCCGCCGCGAGGAGCACGCCGAGGACGAGGGTGACGCGTCGGAGGAGCGGCTGGACATCCGCGTGAAGAATCCGCTCACCGGAAACCTGCAGCGGCCTCTCCAGCTGGCGGCGGCTGAGAAAGGCCTGCAGGCGATGGCGCGCGGTCTCTTCCATGGGGAGCCATTCCAACCCCAACGGATACCACTGACCGTGGCGCGCCCGGGCATCCGACCAGTGCACAACACCAGTCGCCGTCAGCGGCTCCTCTTCTTCCGGGAGCGAAAAACTGACGGTGAGGCGTGCGCCGAGCCGATGGGTTTCTTGAGCGAGCAGACCCGCCCCCCGTTCGCTCAAATCCGTGAGGCGGCCGTCGCGCGGGACGAGGTCATCGGCGGGGCAATACTGCGCGCGGCTCAGGCGATCGACGCGGATCGTGGTCCGGCGCTCCTGCATGGGAGTTACGTATGGGCGTGTTCGATGAGTTGACTGATCCGCGAGCGCGCCGCTTCCGGCAGCCCCAACAGCCGGCAACCGCAGTAATAGCGGTTGGACTGGTCGTCCACTGGCTGCTGCCACATGACGCGCGCCTTCGACTCGATGGACTCCGGCGTGCCCGGAAGGCTCAGGCGAACGCGCACCGCCTCGTCAGGAATCTGACGGTCGGTCTCGAGGCCGATGCCCGTGCTGCTCAGGTCTCGGAGAGCGCCAGCAAACATCGGTTCGTTCTCGCGGTCGCCGTCCAGCAATTCGACGCGCGCGTCGGGGATTGACACCCGGGCCTTGCGCCGCCGCTCCCCGAATGCTTGGAGTGCCTCCAGG
>JACQHS010000010.1 GCA_016198915.1 Candidatus Omnitrophota bacterium | reverse complement strand
CGCGAAATCACGCCACAGCGTTCCCATTCATCCCTCCGTTTATCACTGATTACACAGATTGTTAAATGCGATTACACAGATTGAGACCGTTAGAAGAATTCGGCTGCCTACCCATATCTGTGAAATCTCTTTTCGAAATCTGTGTAATCATCTCTTATTTGGAATAGAGTTCGACGATGAGCTGTTCTTGGACCGGCAGCCCGATGTCATCCTTCTGGGGCACGCGGACGATGACCCCCTTCAACTGCTGGGCGTCGATCTGAATCCACGCGGGCGCCGGGCGGTCCTTGGTGCGGTCCACGTTCTCCTTCATCCGGGCGGCCTGCCCATCCCGTTTGGGAGCGACCTGCACGACGTCGCCGACCTTCACCGCATACGACGGCAGGTCGACGAGCCGGCCGTTGACCGTCACGGCGCGGTGGCGCACCATCTCGCGGCCCTCATGACGGGACGTCGCGAACCCCATCCGATACAGGACGTTGTCGAGCCGCCGCTCCAGCATCTCCAGCAGCATCTGGCCGGTGACCCCTTTGGTCTTCTGCGCGACCGAAAAATACCGCCGGAACTGGCGCTCCAGCACGCCGTACATGCGCTTCACTTTTTGCTTTTCCCGCAGCTGAATGCCATAGTCGGACAGCTTCACCCGGATCTGCCCGTGCATCCCAGGAGGAAAGGCGCGCTTCTCCACCGGGCACTTCGGCGTGTAGCACTTGGTGCCCTTGAGGAACAGCTTCATCCCCTCGCGCCGGCATAAGCGGCAAGACGGCCCGGTGTAGCGCGCCATTACACCCGTCTCCGTTTGGGCGGTCGGCACCCGTTGTGCGGGATGGGAGTGACGTCCTTGATCGCCGTGACGTTCAGCCCGGCCTGTTGGAGTGCTCGGATCGCCGATTCCCGTCCCTGCCCCGGCCCCTTGATGAACACCTCGACCTCCTTAAGGCCGGCCTCCAGCGCTTTCTTCGCGGCGTTCATGGCCGCCACCTGGGCGGCGTACGGCGTGGACTTGCGCGAGCCGTGGAAGCCGCTCGCACCGGACGTGCCCCAACAGATCGCGTTGCCCTGGCGGTCGGTGATCGTGATGATGGTATTGTTAAAGGTCGCAAAGATGTGGGCGATGCCCTGTGTCGACTGCAGCTTCTTTTTGGACCGCGCGCGGGGCGCTGGGGCCGGGGGGGCTGCCGGCGTCTGCGCCGGGGCCTCTTTCGCGGCGTCAGTTTTTTTCACCTCATCCTTTTTCACTTCATCAGCCATAACAGTCAACGTCCTTTCTGTGCGCTACCGTGGGGGGCGTCCCGTCCCGGTCGGTCGTGTCTGCTTGCGAACCCCGACCCGAGGCCGCGGACCCTTCCGCGAGCGGGCGTTGGTCCGGGTCCGTTGGCCGCGGACCGGCAAGCCCTTCTTATGACGCAGTCCCCGGTACGAGCCGATATCGATCAGCCGTTTGATGTTCCCGGAAATTTCCCGCCGAAGGTCCCCCTCGGTCTTCGTCGTCGCCTGAATGGCTTGCGTGAGCTTGGCGATCTCGTCATCGGTGAGGTCTTTGGCTCGTTTGTTCGGGTCCGTTCCTGTGGCTGTCAGCACCCGGCGCGAGGTCGTGCGGCCGACGCCGAACAGGTACGTGAGCGACACTTCGATCCGCTTCTCTTTCGGAATGTCGACCCCCAGAACGCGCGGCATGGCGTTATCCTTGACGTTGTTTGTGCTTGGGATTGGCGCAGACGACGCGGACGACCCGCTGCCGCCGCACAATCTTGCACTTGTCGCAAATGCGTTTGATGGATGCCCGCACTTTCATCGTCTTAGAGACGGAACGTGATCCGTCCTCTCGTGAGGTCGTACGGTGACAACTCCAGCTTTACTTTATCGCCCGGCAGGATCCGGATGTAGTGCTTCCGGAGCTTGCCGCCCAGGTGCGCGAGCACCTGATGCCCCTCCTGGATCTCCACGCGAAACATCGCGTTGGGGAGCGCTTCGGTCACGGTCCCTTCCACTTCAATCAGGCTTTCCTTCGCCATCTCCCTGGGTCAGGATGTCGGTCCCTGCATCCGTAATCGCCACCGTGTGCTCGAAATGAGCCGCCCGTGACCGGTCTTTCGTCACCGCGGTCCAGCCGTCTTCCAAAATTTCAACCTCAGGGCTCCGTTCGGTGACCATCGGCTCAATCGCCAGCACCATGCCCGCTTTCAGGCGCGGACCCATGTGCGGCGCTCCGAAGTTGGGAATCGGCGGCTCCTCATGCATCGCCCGGCCGATGCCGTGCCCCACGAAGTCCCGCACGATGCCAAACCCCGCGCCCTCCACGACCTCCTGCACGGCGTGCGAAATGTCCGAGAGACGGTGGCCCGTCCTCGCCTGTCGGATCCCCATCTCCAGCGCCTGCCTCGTGGTCTCGACGAGGCGCCGGACCGCCGGGCTCACAGCACCCACCGTCACGGTGACCGCAGCATCCGCATAGTAGCCGCTGATGACCGCACCCGCGTCCAGGCTGACCACGTCGCCCTCGCGGATCGTCCGGCCCCCTGGGATGCCGTGCACGACTTCCTCATTCACCGACACGCAAATCGACGCCGGAAACCCTCGATAGCCCAAAAAGGCCGGCTGAGCCCCGCGCTCGCGCAGATACGTCCGGGCCGCGTCATCCAATGCTTTCGTCTTCATGCCAGGCCGGACCAGTTGGGCCAAGGTGGCCAGTAGTCCTGCGACGATGCGCCCGGCCTGCCGCATGAGCTCAATCTCACTCGCGGATTTGAGCTCGATCATCCCAGCCAGCCATGCCGCCGACACACGCGGTGGACCCGTTCAAAGACCGCGTCCAGAGGGCCGGCGCCCTTGATCCGGTACAGGACGCCGCGCCGCCGATAGTAGGCTAACAGCGGCCTTGACGCCGCCTGGTCGATTCGCAGCCGCTTCCTGATGGTGCGCGGCTCATCGTCGTTGCGGATGATGAGGCGCGCAGCGCAGCGGTCGCATCGGCCGGGCCGTTGTGGCTTCATCGTCCGGACATGGTAGTTGGCGCCGCACCGGGGACACACGCGCCGGCCCGTCAAACGGCGCACCAGCACGGTCATCGGAACGCTGAGATACACGGCGCCGTCGAGCGGCCGCCTGCGGCGCTTGAGCACACGGTCCAGTCCGGCCGCTTGCCCTGCGGTCCTCGGAAACCCGTCCAACACGATTCCGCGGTCGATCTGCGCCGGATTCAGGCGGGCGGCCATGACCGCGACGACCAGCCGGTCAGGCACGAGCCGCCCGCTCGTCACGTACCGGTGGACGCGGCGGCCGAGCGCGCTGTGGCGGGCGATCTCCTGACGGAAGATGTCACCCGTGGACACATGGCGCACACCCAGCTGCTTCTGCAACAGCGATGCCAAAGAGCCTTTGCCGGCCCCCGGGGGGCCCAGCAGCACGATGCGCACGCTACCTTACCGTCGGCCTCGCATGCGGCCGGTCTTAAAAAACCCTTCATAGTGACGCATGAGCAGGTGCGACTCAATCTGCTTCATCGTATCAATCATGACCCCGATGACGATCAGGAGGCTCGTCCCTCCGAAGAACCCTGCCACCCGCATGGGAATCTTCATCCACGCCATCACGACGTCGGGAATGATCGCGATCACGACCAAGTAGATCGCCGCGATGAACGTCACCCGGGTCAGGATCTTATCCAGGTACTCCACAGTGGACTGCCCCGGCCGGATCCCGGGGATGAACGCTCCGACCTTCTTCATCTGATCCGCGGCGTCAAGGAACTGATGCGCCATCATGAGCATGCTGAAATACGTGAAGAACACGATCAGCACCGCGTACAGCGCGTTGAACACGAGCGACGTCCTCGTGAACCACGACGAGAGCCCTTGGAGGTTCGGGAAGAAGCTGGCCAGCTGAATCGGAAAGTACAGCAGCGAGACGGCGAAGATGATCGGCAGCACCCCGCCGCTGTTGACCTTGAGCGGCAAGTAGGTGCTCTGGCCGCCGTACACTTTTTGGCCGATGACGCGCCGCGCGTACTGCACCGGGATGCGCCGCTGGCCCTGCTCGACGAGAATCACAATCCCCACCACCGCCACCAAAAACGCCGCCATGAGGAGGAACGCCAGCGGCGCCATCGGCGACTGGCTCCCGCTCGGCCCCAGCTGGACGATGATATCCCGGATCGCCAGCGGAATCCGCCCGATAATGGAGGCGGTGATCAGCAGGCTCATGCCGTTGCCGATCCCCCGCTCGGTGATCTGCTCGGCCAGCCACATGATCAAGGCCATCCCGCCGGTCATGGTCAGCACGGTCAGCAGCCGGAAGCCCAGGCCCGGGAAGAGCACGATCTGCGTGTGGAACTGCGACGGGATCGCCTTCTCCAGCAGCAGCGCGTACATGAAGG
>JACQHS010000122.1 GCA_016198915.1 Candidatus Omnitrophota bacterium | reverse complement strand
GCACCCTCGCGTGGTACTACGGGCTACCGACCAGCGAATCGCACGGCCTGATCGCCGGGCTGACCGGCGCCGCACTCGCCACGGCGGGGCCGGAGGCGTTGATCCTCGCCGGATGGAAATAGGTGGGCATCGGCCTTCTGTTCTCGACGTTTCTCGGCTTCTTCGGCGGGTTGTTGCTCATGGCCTTGATCTATCGCTTGTGGGCCAAAGCGCGGCCGGACGCCGTGCGGCGGCTCTTCGGCAAGCTGCAAATCCTCTCGGCGGCCTTCATGGCGTTCAGCCACGGCTCCAATGACGGCCAGAAGTTCATCGGAGCCTTCACCCTCGTGCTGTTGCTGGGCGGCATCATCCCGGAGTTTCACGTGCCGCCCTGGGTCATCTTCCTGTGCGCGGCGACGATGGGCATCGGCACGGCCATCGGCGGCTGGCGGATCGTCAAGACGATGGGGCTGCGGCTGACCAAACTGGAGCCGGTCCACGGGTTTGCCGCGGAGACGGGTGCCGCCGGCACCATCATGCTCGCCTCCGCATTTGGCATCCCGCTGAGCACGACGCATACCATCAACACCGCCATCATGGGGGTGGGCGCCACGCGACGCTTTTCCGCCGTTCGCTGGGGGGTCAGCCGCAACATCATTACGGCGTGGATCCTCACCTTTCCGGTCTGCGGGCTCATCGCGTTTTTGGTGACCAAGCTGGCCCTGGCGTTCCTCAGGTAACGCGGGATGACCCTGGGCATCATCGATGTGGGCACGAACTCCATCCATCTGCTTGTCGGCATCCTCGGGCTCAACGGACGATTCCACGTCCTCCTCAGGGAGCGTGACCTCACCCGGTTAGGCGACGGGGGACTGGCCAGCGGCGCGTTGACGCGTCCGGCGATCCACCGGGCCATGGAGGTGCTGACGCGGTTTGCCGCCGCCCTGAAACGGCTTGGCGTCGACCGGGTGGAGGCGGTGGCCACGAGCGCGGTCCGTGAGGCCAGCAACGGGCAGGAGTTCGTTCGACAGGTCCGGCGGCGCATCGGCATCCCGCTGCGCATCATCAGTGGACGAGAAGAAGCGCGGCTGGTTTATCTCGGCGTGCGGCAGGCGAAGCGGCTGCGGCATCCCGCGGTCATTGTGACGATCGGCGGCGGCAGCGCCCAGGTTGCCCTCGGGGATGGCGTGCGGCTGCGCTACGCCACCAGCGTGCTGCTTGGCGGAGCTCGCTTGGCCCAGCAGTTCATCCGGCACGATCCCCCCCGTCCTCGGGAGGTGGTGGCGCTGTCCCGCGCCGTCCGCCGCACGTGGACCCCAGTGGCCCAAGCACTTCGCCGGCGTCGTTGGCGCCAAGCCCTGGCCAGCTCGGCGACCATTGAGCAGCTCATGATGGCGGCGCATCTGCGAAGGCACCGGCGTTCGCCCGAAGGCCGGCGTCGGCTATCCATCACACGCGCGCAGCTTGGCGAGCTGGTCGCGTGGCTGGCGACCTCCACGGCCAAGCAGCGCATGCAGCTGCCCGGCCTTGATCCCCGCCGCCAAGACCTGGCGCTGACGACCGGCGTGGTACTGTTGGTCTGGATGGAAGCCTGCGGGATGTCGCGGTTGTCCTATGTCCCCGGCTCGATCCGGGAAGGGCTGGTGATGGATTTGCTGAGCCCCTCCAAGTTCAGATATACTTATAGGTGAACCGCAGCGGCCCCACGGCCGCGGGCGGAAGACCCTCAGAAGAAGACGCTGGGGGTCATTGTATTTTAGGGAGGGTGCATGCGCCGGCGAAAGCGGGGATTTGTGTACATCGCGTCGCTGCTCTTCATCACGGTGTTGACCGTCATCGGGACGTCCTTGTTGGTGCGCAGCGTCTCAGAGAGCAGCCAGAGCGAGCGCTTCGCCAACCAGAGCATTGCGCTCCACGTGGCGGATGCCGGGATCGATCAGGCCGCCCAGAATCTGCGTACGCCCACCGACCTGGCCGACGATATCACGACGAAGGCGCTGCCCACTGGAACCTTTACCCTTGACACACCGGTTTCCATCGGTACCAATACCTGGAAAGTCGTCAGCCACGGCTACAGCGCGAAGGAACCGACCCGCACACGCAACATTGAGGCGGTCTACAGCCTCACCCCCCAGTCGGTCTTTCAGTTCGCGCTCTTTGGCGGTCAGTCCGTCGCCGTCAGCGGCAACGCGACGACCGACAGCTATGATTCCCGCCTAGGCTCCTATGGAAGCCAGACGCCGGCGCACAACGGCGATGTCGGCACCAATTCCACATCGGTGGGCGGGGTGAACGTCGAAGGCAGCATTTTCGTCGACGGGCAGGTGGTGGTCGGCCCGAACGTCTCGAACCCCACCTCGCTGGTTGCCGGCTACGACCCCGCCTTCATCACCGGCGGCACCTCGCCCCCGACGGACACGCAGGACGTCGTGTCGAACTCGGCGGCGTCTCCACTGCCCGCCGTCGTCGTTCCAGATGGGATGACGTGCAACGATTTCACCGTCCAGGGGAATACGAATCTCGTGCTGCCGCCGGGG
>JACQHS010000121.1 GCA_016198915.1 Candidatus Omnitrophota bacterium | reverse complement strand
GGCCAGGGCCTTGCGCACCAGCGCGCGCAGCCACGGCTTGTCTTCGATAAACTGCGCCACCGGCGGAGCGAGCCGGTAGTAGGAGCTCACCAGGGTGCGGCCCAGCGCGGAGCGGGCCAGGACCCCATCCCGGTAGGCGCGCAGGACATCCAGCTCCGGCGCCAGCGGGGAGCCGTAGGCGGCGGTGGCGATGAAGCAGTACTGGCAGCCCCAGCAGTAGTTGGCCCAGCCCCAGGTCGTCACCGTGACATCGGCGGAGCTGGCGCCGCCGCTGTTGCTCACCGTCAGGCGGTAGGACACGTAGCCCACGGTGTTGCCCCCCGTGGCGGTATCCGTCACATTCGCGGCTCCCAGCGGCGTCAGAATCTGCCCGGTGCTGAGGCGGGTCCACTGGTAGCTGCTGATCGGGTCCCCCTCGGGATCGCAGGACTGGTCGCCATAGAGGGTGAACGTCCCATTGACCGCGGCCGAGGGCCCCCGGGCAATGGCGACGGGGGGGTGGCTAAACGCTGCGCAGTTCGGGTTGTCGGGCCCGCAGGGAATGAGCCGGATGGTGACCGTCCGGGACACCGTCCCCTGGGCGTTGCGTGCGGAAAACGTGGTCTGATATTCCGTGCTGCAACTGTGGAGGTTGGCAAAACTGACTGGAGACCATGCGAACGTCCCATGCATCGTCGAGGCATCGATGCGGTCGGGCATGGTCGGCGTACTCCACCCGGCACCGGGAGCGGAGGGATAACCGAGCGTGAGCGAGCGCAGATCGCCCCCCGGATCGATCGCCGTGACCTCAACGGTGATCGGATTGAAGGAGCCTTGCGCGTTCTCGTACATGAGACAGGTGTCCCCGCTGCAGGTGTCCCCGTCGATCAAGATGCCGGAGGCGCCTCCGAAGAGCACGTTCCCTGAGGCGACCCCGGCCGCGGCCGCGACGAGAAACGCCGTGGTGCTGGCGTCCGCGGTGGCTCGCAGCGCCTGCCGCACCTCTTCAACGGAGAAGGACGGGCGATGGGCCAGCAGCAGGGCGGCCGCCCCGGAGACGAACGGGGCCGCCATGGACGTGCCCGAGGCATAGCAGTAGTTGGTTCCAACCGTCGTGCATTGAGGAGACACCCCCCCACAAAACGGCGCGCCCGCGTAGCACTGAGAGGTCCTCAAAGAAAGGATGCGCTCACCGGGAGCCACGACATCAATCAACACCCCCCGGTTGGAGTCGGACAACATCTGGTCAGTGGGTTTGGAAGAGCCCGCGACGAGGGTCTCCGGCATATTCTGCGGAGAGAAGTCTGCGACGTTTTGCCCGGCGTTGCCGGCGGCAAACACCACGATGACTCCGGCCGGATCATCCGGATCAGCCGGATCATCGTAGTACGCCTCCCTGATCGCCCCCTCGAGGACGGGATTGGGGGGACAGGGCGCCGCACATCCAAAGCTGCAGTTGATGATATCGGCCCCGTTCTCGGCGGCATAGGTGATGGCGTTGGCCACCTGCGCGTCACTGGTGAGTGCCCCGCTGTCGCTGGTCACCCGCACCGCCATGATTTTCACCTGGGGGGCGGTGCCGCTGCTCCCGAGGCCGTTATTGGTCTCGGCCGCGATGATGCCGGCGACATGGGTCCCATGGCCGGCTTTATCCATGACGACGTTGCTGGCTGACGAGAAATTCCATCCGCGGAGATCGTCCACGTATCCGTTCCCGTCATCATCCACGCTGTTGATGGTGGGATCCCCGGCATTCGTCCAGATGTTCCCGTCCAGATCCGGATGGGTGTAATCCACCCCGGTATCCACGACCGCCACGAGGATCGGGTTGCCCTGCGCAATGCGCCACGCTTGCTCAGCGTGCACCTGCTGCAGCCCCCAGAGGTTTGGATAGGAAAAGTTAGGACCCAGCGAACCGGAGGACCACGTTTCTGTTCCCGGATTGCCTGGATCAAGATACGTGTCGTCCGGCAGGGTGTTGGGAAAGCCCGGGTCGGCCTGGAGCGACAGGAGCCTGTTGGGGCTCGCGTAGACCACGTGAGGATCGGCAGAGAAGGCGGCCGCAGCCGCTTCAACGTCCGCGGTCTCGGAGAGCGTGAGGATCCAGACCTGGGTTGGATCCACATCCACGGCGCGTTTCGGGGCCCGGTCGCTGCGGCGCACGTATTTGTGCTTGAGGGCCTGTCGGCGCTGGCGGTCGTGCTGCTTCAGTTCCTGCAGCGTGGCGCGGCGCCCGGGAGCCGCCGGCCCATGCCTCCGCACGTGATGATACAGCAGTTGGGCCGACTGCACCCCGTACTCCGCAAACAGGCGATCGAGAGAATCGCTGAGATCCGTGGTGGCCGACGTAAACGACCGCTTGGCATCCACCAGCTCATCAATGCGATCGGTCACCGAATCGTTGAACCGGACGATCAGCTCGCGGGCGACGAAGCGCGGCGCCGCCGGCTTCTCGGCGAAGACGGTGGTGGCGCACAGCGCGCTGACGGCGGCCAGGATGATCAGGGCTCGGATGACCGTGCGTCTCTCCATGAGCGTTCCCTTTCACTCCTCCATCAACCACATCGCCGAGTTTCGAAACAGCGCAAGGCTGATCCGAAACTCGGCGATGTCACGTTCGTGGTTTCGGCAGCCTGGCTATCCTTTGGGGTCAGACACCTGCGGTGTCAGACCCCCAGGATCCACGGCTTTGCGTCCCCCGGTTACCCGGGGTTTGCCTTTTCGGTCCTCAAGTTATCAGTTGTTGTGCACCGTCTCGCGCGCGACCCCAAGCAGCGGCTTGAGGAGGGCGCGCACCAGCGCGCGCAGCCACGGCTTGTCTTCGATAAACTGCGCCACCGGCGGAGCGAGCCGGTAGTAGGAGCTCACCAGGGT
>JACQHS010000009.1 GCA_016198915.1 Candidatus Omnitrophota bacterium | reverse complement strand
TCGCACCACCCCGGTGCGGCGTCAGCCCTCGCCCGGCTGGCTGCTCGTCGGCCTGATCGTCCTCATCAGCGCGGTCATCCTCGCGCTCGTCGGCATCACGTTCTACCTCACCGAGCACCTGCGCACGACCAGCCTCCGCCAGAACCAAACGAAAGCCATCTACCTCGCCCAAGCCGGCGTGATGCGGGAGCTGTATGACTACCGCCGCGGGCAGGAAATTTCTCTGGGGGAACAGACAGTCACCGCGGGCCCGCTGCCTGGGACGGCTGATGACGATGTGTTCAACATTTCGGGTCCGAATGCGGATTTCCTGCTTGTCAACATGCGGGACGCCGTGAGCTTTGCGAACAGCAATTTGTGCCCCTCCAGAGGGCCTGAGCGCGTGTCCCGCCAGCGGATTCGGAACTGGGCCGTGCGGAATGTGCTGGCGAGCGGCGAGTCCTCGTTGACCGTGGACGCGATGCGCATCAACTGGTTTCCGTATCCTCCGGCCGATGACGAAGGAATCCTGCGCATTGATCTTAACGGCACAAATTCCAACTGGGAGGCGCCGGGCTGTGTGGCCGCGGCCCGCAACTCGGTCATTGATATCACCCCGAACGTGACGCTCACCCCCGGGCAGCGATGGAACAATAACCAGATTTGGTTTACCGCGACCAGCGGCATGGACGCGAAGGACTGGATTGACGTGACGTTCATCCTGTCGGACAGCGGCGAACGGACGAGCCGGTACGTTCCGCCGAATCCGGACCAATCGTGGGCGGACTTCACCCTGCGCTCGGTCGGTGAGGTGCGGCGGGGGGCGTTCCCGTTCTCCGTGTGGCGGCGCCTGCGGGTAGAGTACCGCGTCTGCGCGCAGTCGGGAGACATCGGGGAAGACTGCAGTAGCGCGGGGGATGAACAGAGAAACGAAGGCGCTATCGTGGCGTATGAGGAGTTGAACAGCCAAACGCCATGAGCCGCGGGATGACGTTGGTCGAGCTGGTGATCACGATCGCCCTGGCCGCGATCCTCGGCGTGCCGGCGGGGGTCATCCTCAGCGAGCATCTCCAGGCTGCGCTACGGGCCCGGGACTACACGGTCGGCGTGCAGCTTGCCCGAGCTGAGATGGAAGACATTGACAGCTGGAACGATTTCTTCGCGATCAGCTCCCAGGCTGCGGCGCCGGTGCCTGGCTTCGGCGCGTATACCAGACAGGTGACCGTGAGCTGTCTGGCGGGCAACTGTACCAATACCGACACGGGCAACCAGGGAGTAAAGGCAATTACGGTCGTGGTCACGAAGACCGGCTCGGGCGACGTCCTGGCGACCCTCGTGAGCTATCGAACCAAGCATGTCTTCTTCGGTGGCTGACATGCGATGCGTCAACCGAAACGCGGCGACCTTGGTCGAGCTCGTCATCGTCATCGTCGTCAGCGCCATCCTCTTTCTCGTCACGCCCATCCTGGTGTTTCACGGCGTGAAGACGCTCGTGTTTTTGCCGAAGGCGCTGGCGGCCAACGATGCGGCCACGGAAGTCTTGCATCAGGTGATCGAGGGCGGCTTTTCCACCCTCACGGGACAACCGACAGTGCGCGGTCTGCGGTTTGCCGTGCGGCGCAGCGCCACCGAGCCGGCGCTGTGGCTCGCCGAGGCCAGCCGTATCGGATTTCGGACGGCTGACGGCCAATCCATCCTCCTGCGCTGGGATGACTTGGTCGCGTCGCAGGAGGTGATACGCCGCAGCCTCCCCACGCCCTCGTGCACACCGACCATCGGCACGGAGGAAGTCCTCCCGTACCACGCGCAGGGCATCGTGCGAATTCTCCCGACAGTTCGCCTGTTTCGGTACTATAATCAGAGCGGGGTGGAGGTGAACAACCCCCCGACTTGTCCGCCGCCGGCCACGATTCGGCGGGTGGATATCGCCTTCACGGCGCAGACCGGCAACGGCGTTTTCGATGAGGGAGATGCGCGGGAAGATATTACTTCATCCGTCGCGATTCGTGTTCCGTAACGAGGTGACCGCCGGAGGAGACAGCGCATGTGGTACATGATCATTCCGGGGACGATCTCGGTGGTGTTCGGTCTGGTCTTCCTGGCGACTCCGAAGCGCCTGCTCTGGGGCAACATCGGCGCCACACGGCCGGCCATTGACACCGATGCCTGGTTTCTCAAGTACCACGTCAGCACGGGGCTGTGCCTCATCGCGGCCGGCGTGTTCTGTCTCGCCTCGGCGTTCTACGTGTGGCTGCGGGTTTACTCCTGAGCCTTCCCGCCATGCTGCAGCGGCCGGTGCGCATCGGCGTCGATGTCGGCGCCAGAACGCTGAAGGCTGTGTTGCGCACGAGGCCAGTCGGCGGCGGAGCGCAGTGGCACTTTCTCCAATGCCGACGCGCTCAGGACGATGCCGCAAGCCTGCCCGGTGACCTGGGTCAGCTGCTGCGTCCTCTGCGCCGTTGGCGGTATTTGGCCTCGCTGACCCTCTGCGCGCCCACGAGTTATGTCCGTCTGCTCACCGTGCAGGTCAACAACCTCAAACGGCTCCCTGAAGTGGTCCGCGGACATCTCCCGAAGCTCCTGCCGTTTGACGTCGAGCGAGCCCAATACGAGTTTCGCGTGAAGCGTCAAAGCCGCGTTGATGATCAGTGGGAGTGCCAGCTCTCCCTCGCCGCCTGCGAAGCCGCCCTGCTCCAGCAAGACCTGGCGGCGTTGTGGGATGCCGGTTGGGCCGCGCGAGCCGTCGCACCCGCCGCCCTGGCGCTGGCCCAGACCGCGAAGACTTTGAACGTGCTGGGACAAGATTCCGCAGTGCTCATGGAGATCGGGGAGCGCCGCACCACCATGGTCTTGGTCGAGGCGGGCGAGGTGGTCTATGCGCGCGATGTGGCGCTGGGAGCCGATCATCTGATTGACGCGCTCACGGCCCGCGTTTCTGTTGGAGCGTCCACCGTGTCGCTGGCTCGAGAGGAAGCCGAAGCGCTCATGCAGGAGACCGGCATCCCCGAGACGGCAGGCGCTGTTGCGCTTGGATCCCGGGGCATTCCTGCCGCGACCTATCTCGCCATGCTCCAGCCGATCCTGGAGCAGCTCGTGAGCGAAGTCAGGCGCACCATGACCTTCGGCGCGCAGGCCGCCAAAGCCGCCGTGCCCATTCGCGTCCTGGTCAGCGGCGAGGGCTCCCGCCTGCCGAACGTTGAGCGATGGCTCTCACAGCAGCTCGCTGTCACCGTGTCGCGATTGAACTGTGAGCCGCTCGTGGGCCGGGAGGGGGCGACGGCGGCGATCGCGTGCGGGCTGGCGCTGTTTGAGCAGGCTCCCAAACCGAATCTTGCGCCGCGTCCCGCGCGTCAGCGATGGCTCTTTCTCCAATCTGCCGCGCGGCTGTGGCGGGGTCTCGTCCTGGCCACATTGCTCATCTGGTCGGGGGCAGGAGTATGGCATCTGAGGCGGCAGGGAGTCTCCCGCGAGCTCCAGACGCTGGCCAACCGATGGATTGCCGTCAAGCCCGTCGTGGAGCTTCAGGCGGCGCTGATAGTGCACACGCAGCTAGTTCAGCGGCTGGTCGTTCAGGGCGGCGTGCCGCTGGAGTGGTTCGGCCGGCTCGCGCGCAACTTTCCCACCCCGGTGCGGCTGGTGCGTCTCTCGGCTCAGGCCAAGGGCGACGTCCATCTCGAAGGAGAGGCGCAGGAGCGGGAACAGACGGCAGAAGCGTACGTCTCGGAACTCGGGCTGTGGCTGGAGCGAGCACACGCGTGTCGTCAGGTGTCGTTGGGCTCGACTGGGCGGGCGACAGCGGATGATCCTCTCGCCAAATTTACTCTCACATGCCAGTTGATGCGAAATTAGACGCAGTTCGGAGTTCGGAGTCATGAAAATGATCGACCCTCGTCTCTCTCAGAGTCTCGCGGTGCTTGCGGCGGCGTGCATGGTCATGGTGAGCTGGTGGTGGGGCTACCAGCCGGCCGTCCGTGCTGTTCGGCAGGATCGGCAGCAGGCGGAAGTCTTGCGCGCGCAATTGGCACAGGTGGAAGCGATGGTCCAAACATCGGGCGGCATAGAGGTCTGGCACGCCCACCATCTGAAGCGGCTCGACACGCTGAAGCACCGATTCCCGCCGCAGGCCCATCTGCCCCAGTTGCTCAATACGCTGGTGGACACGGTCAAAATGGGCGAGGTGAAACTCGTGAACGTGTCTCAGGGCAACGTCGAACCCGTCACAGACGCTGAGCAGCCGCTCCTCGTGGACGGCCAGCCGTGCTATCGGCTGCCGGTGACCCTCACGGCGGAAGGCCGCTATCACGCCATTGTCCAAGCGCTGGAGCGGTTGATGGCTGAGACGTTTCCGAGCGTGGTGGGCCTGCAGTACGCGGAGCTGCAACTGAAGGACCCGCAGGGAGTGCAACTGGCCGCCACCCTGCAGCTCTATCTGTACGTCGTCGGTGGCGCTGCGTCGGAGCCTGCGCCCGATGCCCCCTAACCCCACACCACAGAACCACAGAATTCCACAGAGACACAGAGCATGTTTTTCGGCTTCCTCTGTGCTTCTGTGTGGTTTCTGTGTCCTCTGTGGTGTGATCGTAATGCCTCATGTTTCCGTCCACCCTGAGGTGTTACGCGATCCCTTCGTGTTTGGTCCGCGCGAGGGCACGGCCGGAACGCCGTCGGCCGTGCTGATGGGCGTGTTGCTCTGGGATGCGTCCAATCCCTTGGCGATCGTGGGCGACCAAATGGTCGGCCTCGGAGACCGCGTTGGGCAGTGGGAGATCGTGAAGATCGAGGAAACCGGCATCGTCATTCAACAGGGCGGCCGCCAAGAGACCGTCACGACCGGGAGTAGTCTTCCTACCGACTGATGACGCGGCGGGTCCTGCCACGGCGCCACCCCACGCGTCCTCGCGCCGCCGCAGCCTATCGCGCGTCGTTCGCTCCGGGCGCGTGGGGGCCCTGGCGCCGCGTCACCCGCCGCTAGAGTCCTGGCCGCGGGTCCTTCCTTGCTTATTGACGCCCCTCGAGTGATACCATAAAATATTAGTTTGTGCCAATGAAACATCCCATCCGTCGTCGTCTCATGTACTTCGGCTTCCAAGGGTTGCGGCGCATCACCCAGGCGCTGCCCTGGAGGATGGTGCGCGCCCTCGGAGGGTCGCTGGGCCTGCTGGCGTACACCCTCCTGCGGTCCCAGCGCCGGCTGACTGGGAGGCATCTCGCTCATGCCTTTGGGGACTCGCTGAGCGCCTCGCAGCGCACGCGCGTGGCGCGCCAGGTGTTTGTGAACTTGGGACGCATCGCCGTCGAGTGGCTGCGGCTACCACGGATGTCCGCCCGCGAGCTCCAGTCGCTGGTCGCCTGCGAAGGGCTTGAGCATTTGCGCGAGGCCCTCGCGAAGGGCAAGGGGGCGATTGCCATCACCGCGCACCTGGGCAACTGGGAGATGATTCCGCTCTACCTCAAGAGCCTGGGATTTGAAGGCGGGGTGCTGGCGCGCCGCCTGCGGTATCCGGAGTACGAATCGTTTCTCATCTCCATGCGGGGAGCGAAGGGCGTGCCGACGTTTGTCCGCGGATCCGTCAAGGAGGTCGCCAAGCTGCTGCGCGCCAACCACATCATCGGCGTCCTTCCGGATCAGGATATCGACAGCTTGGAAGGGGTCTTCGTGACGTTCTTCGGGCATCCGGCGTACACGCCGGTGGGGCCGGCGGCGATTTCACTGATGACCGGTTCGCCGATCCTGCCGTGCTTCATGATCCGGGATGGCGAACGGTTTCGGTTGATCATCGAGGCGCCTGTGGCGGTCCCGCAGACCGTTGACCGAACCGAAGCGCTGATGCGTCTCACGCAAGCCTGGAGCAGCGTCGTGGAGTCGTATGTTCGGCGCTATCCGGAACAGTGGGTCTGGATGCATCGTCGATGGAAAACCCAACCAGCAGAACGAAGTTCGGAATTGGGAATTCGGAATGCGGAATTCGGAACGAAACCTATTCCGAACTCCGAATTCCGAACTCCGAATTGCGCGGTGTCTGCATGGCTTGTGGCTTGTTGCTTGTCGCTTGTCGCTACGGTCGGGTGCGGCAAGCCCGTCAGCCAAGCGCCCACCGAGCCAGCCGCGACGGCGCAGGCGGCCGACGACACAGCGGACCAGCAGCTCAGCGCGTTTACGCTCACCAGTCATAGCGCGGACGGCACGAAACGCTGGGAGCTGAGCGGTCAGGGCGCGAGCAGGTACGGCAATGTCGTGACGGTCTTGAAACCGGACGGCGTCGGTTACGATCAGACCCGCACCTCGTACCTGCGGGCAAGTGCCGCGCAGGTCAATCAGACGAACCGGCACGTCCGCTTGGAGCACAACGTGACGATTCACACCTCCGATGGGCTCTGGTTGACGGCGCCGGTCCTTCACTGGATCCCCGATGAGAACCTCATGGCGACGGACGATCCGGTCCGGATCGAGACGGATCACATGGTGGTGCGCGGCAGGGGTGCGAAGGGGTTCGCCCAGCTCAAACAGGCGGTGCTGTTTGATGACATCGAGATGGTCCTCAATCCCGGCGATCATGATCCTGGCGTGACGACTCGCCCCGCCAGTGGCGGGACAGGCAAGCACGTCACGATCACCTGTGACGGGCCGCTCACCTTCGACTATGAACGCAACGTGGCCACCTTCGAGCAGAACGTCCACGTCAACGATCCCAACGGCGATCTCTATTCGGACAAGCTGGTCGCCTACCTCGATCAGGCCAGTCACACCGTCCGGTACGCGGAAGCCATTGGGCGGGTGCGGATTGTCCAGCACCAGAACACGGCGCACAGCGAGCGCGCGATCTATGAGCCGGCCATCGGCAAGATCACGCTGGTCGGCCAGCCGTCGCTCTTGGTCTATCCCTCGGAGGAGCGCGGCTCCTCCACGCTCTCCTTCGGCGGATTGGCGGAGTCACGGTGATGGAACGGTTGCGCACCCAACATCTGGTGAAAGGCTACAACGGGCGGGCCGTGGTCGACGGCGTGGATCTCGCCGTCGCGCGCGGTGAGATTGTGGGTTTGCTCGGGCCTAATGGGGCGGGGAAGACGACAACCTTTGCGATGATGGTCGGCTACGTCAGGCCAGACGGGGGACGCATCATCCTCGATGAGCAGAACGTTACGGACATCCCCATGCACCGGCGCGCGCGCCTCGGGATCGGCTACCTGGCGCAGGAGCCGTCCATTTTCCGCAAACTCACCGTCGAACAGAATATCATGGCGGTCCTGGAGACCCTCCCGCTCTCCCGGAGCCAGCGGCGCCAGCGGCTGGACGGACTGCTCAACGAGCTGGGAATTACCCACCTGGCGCGGCAGAAAGCGTTCACCTTGTCCGGCGGCGAGAAGCGGAGGCTTGAGATCACCCGGGCGATGGTGACCAACCCGCAGTTCATCCTGTTGGATGAGCCGTTCTCCGGCATTGATCCGATCACGGTGTTTGAAGCCCAAGAGATGATCCGTGGGCTGAAGCACCGTGGGCTGGGCGTATTGCTGACGGATCACAACGTCCGCGAGACGCTGGAGATCACCGACCGCGCGTATATCATGGCGGAAGGCCGCGTGCTGATTACCGGCACTGCCCATGACCTGATCACCGATCCCCGCGCCCGGGAGATCTATCTCGGAGAGAAATTCCGCCTCTAAACCAGTGATTAGTGATCAGTGGTTAGTGGTCAGTGTGTCGGAAAGAGATGAATTTTTTGGAATTAATCACATCATTTTCACGGCGCATTTCACTATCCACTAATCACTAACCACTGACCACTAACGTTGATGTTTCGTAAACCTGCGCAGAAACCAACGGATCGCGTTTCCGTCACGGAGGCGGGACCGTGCCAAAAGTCGGTGCGCCTCCAGGTGCCGCCGGAAGAGATTACCCCGGTGCGCGCGGCGGTGCTCGGAGAATTCCAGAAGGAAGCCTCGCTGCCCGGCTTCCGGAAGGGCAAAGCGCCCCTGGAGCTTGTCGAGAAACACTACGCCAAGCCGGTGCGCGAGGAAACGCTGCGCCGCGTGACCCAGCACATCTTTGAACGCGTGGTCAAGGAGCACAACTTAAAACCGGTGGCGCCGTTTCAGCTCAGCCGCACCGACTATCAGGATGGCGGCAGCCTCACGCTGGAGGCGACGGTGGAGGTGGAGCCCGAGTTCGCGCTCGGAGCGTACCGCGGGATTCCGCTCACGCGCGCCTCGGCCGAGGTGAGCTCTGGCGATGTCGCGCAGGCCCTCTCGAAACTCCAGGAGTCCATGGCCCAGCTGGTTCCTGTGGCCGAAGGCGCTCCCAAGGAACGCCAGGTGCCGCCGCTGGATGATGAGCTCGCGAAGGACCTGGGGTTTAAGACGCTGGAGGAGCTCCGGACGCACGTGGAGGCGAAGCTGCGGGAGCAGCAGCGGTCCGCCCAGCAGCGAGCGCTTGAAGCGGACCTCTGCGACGCATTGCTTCAGCGCCACGCGTTTTCGGTGCCGCCCCAGCTGGTGAGCCATCAGACTGAGCGGTTGACCCGGGACTTCAAAGTGCGCCGCCTGCTGGCCGGCCGGACCGAGACCCAAGTGGACGAGGAGGCGGCGAAGTTCACCGAGCAGTTGCGCACGAATGCCGAGCGCTATGTGAAACTGTCATTCGTTCTCGATCGGATCGCGCAGCGCGAATCGGTGACGGTCGCGCAGGAGGAAGTCGTGAACCACCTCTGGCAGGTGGCCCGGCGCTGGCAGAAAGACCCAACCGAGGTCAGGAAATTCTTCGACGCGCAGGGACTGTGGCCTTCCGTCGTCTCCACGATCCGCCAGGAGAAGACGGTGACCCTGCTGCTCGGGACCGCGCACATCACGAACGGGATCGCATCCGTCAGGGAAGTCAAAAGTTAAAAGAGGAGGTTCGTATGACGAGTCAGGGGCAAATGCTGGTGCCGATTGTGGTGGAACAATCACCGCGCGGTGAGCGCGCCTACGATATCTATTCGCGGCTGCTGAAAGATCGCATTATCTTCATCGGCATGCCCGTTGACGACATAGTCTCCAGCCTCATCATCGCCCAGCTGCTCTTCCTCCAGTCGGAGGATCCGGATAAAGAAATCAGCGTGTATGTCAACAGCCCTGGCGGCTCGGTGACCGCAGGCCTGGCGATCTACGACACGATGCAGTTCGTCAAGCCGGATGTCGCGACGTACTGCGTCGGCCAGGCGGCCAGCATGGGGGCTCTGCTGCTTGCAGCGGGCACGAAGGGCAAGCGCTTCGCCCTGCCGGGGGCGCGCATCCTGATTCACCAGCCGTGGGGCGGCGCGCAGGGACAGGCCACGGATGTGTCGATTCAGGCGAGGGAAATCCTGCGGCTGCGCGAGAAGCTCAACGAGCTGTTGGCCAAACATACCGGCCAGACGCTGGAGAAGATTCAGAAGGACACCGACCGCGACTACTTCATGTCCGCCGATGAAGCCAAAGAGTACGGGATCATCGACGAAGTGATTTATGGAAAGCCGAAAAAGAAATAACCAGGAGTGGTCATGGCACCAGATATCTTACTGACGCCGGGACCGACGCCGCTACCGCCTCAGGTGCGGGAGGCAATGGCGCGTCCCATCATCCATCATCGGACAAGCCAATACCGGGCGATTTTCAAGCGGACCCTGCAGGGAATGCAGACCGTCATGCAGACGGCCCGGTCGGTCTTCTGTTTGACGAGTTCCGGGACCGGAGCGATGGAGGCGGCGGTCGTCAATCTCCTCTGCCCCGGCGACGAAGCCGTCGTCGTGCTCGGGGGCAAGTTCGCCGAACGGTGGCAGTCGCTGTGCAAGACGTATGGGATTTCGGTTGCGCCGATTCCGCTGGCGTACGGCGACGCGGTGGACCCGCAGCAGGTCGCCGCAGCCCTGGCCGCGCATCCCAAAGCGAAAGCGGTCTTCTCGACGCTGTGCGAGACCTCGACGGGCGTCGTCAACGAGATACCGGCGATCGCCGCGATGACGAGGAAGAGCCGGGCGGTCCTCGTGGTGGACGCCATCAGCGGCCTGTTGGCGGATGAGTGCCAGACCGATGCCTGGGGGATTGATGTCGTCGTCACGGGCTCGCAGAAAGGGCTGATGCTGCCTCCCGGGCTGGCCTTCATGAGCCTCAACGACCGGGCCTGGGCGCTGGTGGACCAGGGGAAGAGCCCGCGCTTCTATACCGATCTACGGCTCTACAGAAAAGCGTTGGCCGATGACGATACCCCGTTCACCTCGGCGGTGTCCACCGTCGTTGCCCTGGAGGCCGCGCTTCAGTTGATCCTCCAGCGGGGCGTTCCACAGACCATTCAGCGTTGCGCGCTCATGGCGGAGGCGGCGCGGGCCGGGGTGCGAGCGATCGGCTTGAGCCTCTTCGCCAGACGTCCCTCGAATGGGGTGACGGCGGTCGCCGTTCCCACCGGGATTGATGGGAAGCAGTTGACGAAGCTCATGTACGATCGCTCCCGGGTGATGGTCGCCGGCGGGCAGGGCGAGATGGCGGGCAAGATCTTCCGG
>JACQHS010000008.1 GCA_016198915.1 Candidatus Omnitrophota bacterium | reverse complement strand
GAGGAGAAGGATCACTGAGAGGGCCAAATACGCGCCCACCATGAAGACCTCGCCGTGCGCAAATTTGATGAGCTGTACTACGCCGTAGATCATCGTGTAGCCGAGAGCGATGAGGGCGTAGATGGCGCCAAGCGTCAAACCGTTGAGGAGTTGCTGAAGGAACAGCTGGAGGGCCGTCATACCAGGTGTGAGGTGCTAGGTGTGAGGTGTGAGGTCGGTCCGCTGGCTCACACCTCTCACCTCACACCTCTCACCTGATCGATTAGTCCCACGTGGCAGTTTTCACAAACGCGAACTTTCCGTCTTTCACGGTGAAAATGCCGATGTCGCGAATCAGTGAGTCGCCCCGTTCATCGAAATTCTGCAGCCCGAAGAGTCCCGGGCGGTCCTTGAACGTTTTCATGGCCGCGAGCACGGCGGCGCGGTCCTTCATCCCTGCCTGGCGGATCGCCCAAATCGCGATGTTCGCCGCCTCGTACGCATACGCAGAGTACGCCCCGAGCGGGCCGAACTTCGCCTCGTACGCTTTGACGAACTCAACCGCGCCAGGCATTTGATGGACGTCGGAGCCGATCGTCGTCAGATAGGCGCCCTCGGCGGCCTGCGGAGTCGCCAGGGTGATCAGCGCGGCATCGAAGAGCCCGTCGCCTCCCATAAAGCGGGCGGGCAGGCCCACCTCGGCGCGCTGCTTCATGAGGAGCGCGCCTTCAGGAAACATGCCGGCGAAATAGACCGCGTCCGGGGCCAGGGACTTGATTTTCGTCAGGAGGGGGACGAAATCTTTGTCCCCCTGCGTGATCCCTTCGTGGCCGGCGATGTCGACGTTGAGCGCCTCCAGCTTTTTGATCAGCTCATTCGCCAGGCCCCGCCCATACGTCGTCATGTCATCGAGCACGAAGACCCGCTTGGCGCCAAGCTCACTTACCAGGAAGAGTGCCGCCGCCGGCCCCTGGAGGTCATCGGTCGCGCAGGTGCGATAGAACGTGTCGAAGCCCTGACGGGAGATCTGAGGATTCGAGGAAACGGGGGTGATTTGCAGCAAGCGGGCTTGATAGTAAATCGCCGAGGCCGGCATGGTGGACGAGGAGTTCAGGTGGCCGACGACTGCCACCACCGCGGGATCGGCGACAAACTTTTTGGCGACCGCAACCGCCTGGGTGGGGCTGCGCTGGTCATCGAGCGCGACCAGCTCCAAGCGGTGGCCGGGCAGGATGGGTCCCCGCGCATTGGCGTGCTCGATGGCCAGCTCAGCGCCATGGAGCATGCTCTGCCCTTGGGGGGCCTGATCGCCGGTCAGGGCCGCGGCGAAGCCGATCTTGACGACTGGGGGGCGCTGACCGCACCCGATGAGCAGCAAGCACGCTGCTGCTGGAACGAACGCGCGAAAAAATTCCGGGACACTTCTATTTTCGCTTCGCGAAAAACCAGAGCGAAAATAGAAATGTCCCGCACGGGCGAGAGTCATGACGCCCGTTCGATGGCGGCTTGCCATTTGAGCACCTCGGGCGATTCCTGCTTGCTGCGGTAGATGACCACCCCCAGCACCACCAGACCGATGAGGCTCACCAGCCACAGCAGCGCATTAGGGCTCTGCTCATTGCTGACCACGAAGGGCAGCACGAGGAGTGCTACGAGGTTCATGACTTTAATAAGCGGGTTCAGCGCAGGCCCAGCGGTGTCTTTGAGCGGGTCGCCCACCGTGTCGCCGGTGATGGACGCCTTGTGCGCGTCAGAGCCTTTCCCGCCATAGTGGCCGTCTTCGATGAACTTCTTGGCATTGTCCCACGCGCCGCCCGCGTTGGACATGAAGACCGCCAGTAGCTGGCCCGAGAGGATAATGCCGGCGAGAAACCCGCCCAGCGCCTCTTTATGCAGCAAGACACCGACGATGATGGGGGCTAACACGGCCAACAGCCCGGGCCCGATGAGTTCGCGCTGGGCTTCGGCGGTGCAGATCGACACCACGCGGGCGTAGTCCGGCGTCTTCGTCCCTTCCCAGATCGCTTTGTCCTTGAATTGCTCGCGCACCTCCTGGACGATGAGGAATGCGGCCCGTCCGACCGCCCGGATGGTGAGCGAGCTGAACAGCAGCGGGATGGCCCCACCAATGAGAAAGCCGATGAAGACGAGCGGCTCAGAAATGGAGAGGAG
>JACQHS010000119.1 GCA_016198915.1 Candidatus Omnitrophota bacterium | reverse complement strand
TCCGGATGGTCCGCGTTGAGGACGACCATCTTCGCCGCGCGCCGCGTCTTGCCGCCGGACTTGATGACGCCCGCGGAGGCATCCGCCGCGCGCATGAAGGACACGGGGCCCGAGGGCGTGCCGCCGCCGGCGAGCCGCTCGCGCGAGGAGCGCAGCGGCGAAACGTTGAGCCCTGAGCCTGAGCCGTACTTGAAGATCATCCCCTCGTTGCGGTACCACTCCAGGATCGACTCCATGTTGTCTTCGACCGAGAGGATGAAGCACGCAGAGCACTGGGGGGCGCGGTCTTTCTCGACGCCGACGTTGAACCACACCGGCGAATTGAACGAGGCGTATTGCTGGAGGAGGATGTGGGTGAGTTCCGCGCGGAAGGCCTCGGCGTCTTCGGCGCTGGCGAAATAACCGTCGTGGATCCCCCAGTCGGCGATGGTGTTGGCGACGCGGCCGATGAGCTGCGCAACACTGCGCTCGCGAGACGGGGTCCCGAGTGTTCCGCGGAAGTATTTGGAGACGACGACGTTAGTGGCGAGCTGCGACCAGGACGCGGGAACTTCCACGTCCTTCTGTTCAAAGACGACGTCGCCTTTTTCATTGCCGATGGTTGCGGTTCTGGGCTCCCACGTCACTTCGTTGAACGGATCGACGCCCGCGCGGGTCCAGCGACGGGGCACTTGCAGACCTCGCTTCAGAGTCTTAGGGGCTTTGGGCCGCTCCTTCCGGCCTGTGAGTACCGCCTCCTCCACACCTCTTGCCGCCGTCTTCACCGCGTCCGACATCACAGGCTCCTCCTCGCCAACACCCAAGATATTGAACTTTTCCCCCTCAGACCCCCAAGCCCTTGGGGATGTCCGCCGACAACTGTAGCATACCTCTCAACGGTGTCAAGCCAAAAAATACAAGCGGTTGTGGGTGGCCAATCAGGAAGATCAAGCTGTTGGGTTATCCGACGAGAATTAGAGGGTAAAACGGCCTCCTTCGGGGCCAAGACGGGGCGGAACGGCCGGTTTCTCGACGGTGACGGCGAGCGGCTCCGTCGAGAAGGCCTGGTCTTTCTGCGTGATCTGAAACGGGCCTAACTGAAACGTCCCGCCCTGCTGGGGGATGAGTACGTAGGCCAGCGTCAAGGAACGCTCGACGGTTCCAAGACGGATGGAAAAATTGGAAGACTGGCTGCGGCTGGCGACGGTGAACCCTTCCGGAAATTCGAACACCGGGATCTCGATGCCGCTGATGTCGCCGCCGAGGGTGATCGTCAGGACGAGCGGATCCCCCACGTTGAGGGTCGTCTTATCGGCCGTCGCGGAGAACGTGAGATCTTGCGCCCAGGCGGGGCCTCCTACGCTGGTGCCGACTGTAAGAGCGAGAAGCAGACTCGTGAAGCGCTTCCTCATAACCGCATGGCGCGCAGACGGCGTACCCGCTCCTTCGCGGGCGGATGCGTCGAGAAGAGCTTCGCGACCGCGTCCCCGCTCAGCGGGTTGACGATGAATAGGTGCGCCGTCGCGGGATTCGCATTGGGCAAGGGGTGGTCGCGGTTGACGCGCTCCAATTTTTCCAACGCGCTCGCCAAGCCGTGAGGCGTGCCGGCAAGACGGGCTCCGGTCGTATCCGCCCCGTATTCCCGGGTGCGCGAAATGGCCAGTTGGACGAGCATGGCGGCCAGTGGGGCGAAGATCGCGACGATCAGCAAGCCGACCAACTGCACGGCGCCCCCGCCGCTGCTGCGGTTGCGGCCGCTTCCCCCGAAGATCATCGCCCATCGAGCCCAGCTGGCCAGCATTGCGATCGCGCCCGCGATCGCCGCCGCAATCGTCATGACGAGCGTGTCGCGGTTCTTGACGTGGGACAACTCGTGGGCGAGTACGCCTTTCAGCTCCTCCTCGCCCATGAGCTCCACCAGACCGGCGGTCACCGCCACGGACGCGTGGGAGGGGCTTCTGCCGGTCGCAAACGCGTTCGGGGTCTTGGTGGGAATCCAGTACAGCTTGGGCATGGGCATGCGCTCGCGCGAGACGATCTCCCGCACGGCGCGGTACACCTGCGGTGCTTCGGACTCGTTCAGCGGCTTGGCCCGGTACATCGCGAGCACCATCCGATCGCTGAACCAGTAAGCGCCAAGATTTATGGCTAGCGCGAAGAGGAAGGCGAAACTCGCCCCCGAAGCACCCCCCATCAGCTGGCCGACGAACACCAGCAGCACGGTCAGCAGAGCGAGCAAAAATCCCGTTTTGAGTACATTCATTGGATACAACCTCCTCGTGAGTTGGCTCTCAGGCGGGCTTTAACGCGTACCTCATATTATAGGAGCCCTCGCGAGGCGCTGTCAAAGCCAACCGGCCCCTAGAGCTGAAATGAGGTAAAGTCCCGGGCGAGGGTGAGGGGGCCGCGGAAATGGCGGCGCACGCGCTTGCGGATGTCGTAGCCTTTGAAGACGGGGTAGAAGTGCGTGAGGACCAGATGGCGGCAGTTGGCTTGCTCGGCGATGCGGCCGCACGCGGTCGGGGTCAGATGTCCTTCCACCTTCCGCTCATCGGTCACCGAGCATTCAAGGATCAACAGGTGGGTGTTGCGCCCCAGCTCAACAATGGCGTCGCACACCTCGGTATCTCCGGAATAGGCCAGGCGCTTGCTGCCCCGGCCCGCCTCGACCCGATATCCGAGGGCGGGTGCCGAGTGGTTCATCCACCGCGAGGTAACCGTATAGCCGGGCAGCCGGAGCGTCGTCTCCTTGAGCTCCTTCAGCGCCAGCCCGTAACTGCGGGGGGTGAGCCAGCCATGAAACGCATGATTGAGCTGGCGATAGAGCCGTTTCAGGCCTGGCGGGCCGCACACGACGAGCGATTTTGTCCGACGCGGTTCAGGAATGCGTAAGGCGAAGAGGATCGAGGCAAACTCCAAACAATGGTCAAGGTGGTAGTGCGTCAGAAAGATGCGGTCGAGGTCAAAGATCGTGACGCCGGCTGCGCGCAGCCGCTGCGCGGTCCCCGGCCCGGCGTCCAACAACAGATGTTCTCTGCCGGCCTGCACATACACGCCGGAGGGACTGTAACCGTTCGCGGGAATTGCGGTGCCCGCACCAAGAATCACAACCCTCATCAGGAATTTTTGATTTTGGATTTTGGATTTTGGATTGACCGGTAATCCAAAATCGAAAATCTCAAATCTAAAATACGTCTTGGGGTCATTCAGAGATCGCGGTGGGGACGAAGTCCGGCGGGATCTGATAGCGTTCCCAGGTGGGCTTAATATCGATGATGCGGTCGATGCGGAACTGCCGCACGTCCTTGCGGAAATGGCAGTAACCTTCAAAGTACGGCTCGCGGACGTGATAGACATCCACCCGACGCACGCGCTGCGGCGACTCTCCCGTCGCGACACTCTGCGAGAGGTACTCGATCTCCACCTGCAGTCGCTTCTCGCACGCCTCGCTGAGCATCTTCGCGATCGTCCCCATCTCCCGCTTGCGCTCCGGCCAGAACACCGGGACTTGAAGCTTCTCTTCGCTGAACCGGCTCGTCGCAAACAACCGGCCGTGCTCCTTGCCGTAGTCGTAGAGCTCCTTCGTCAGCTTCACATCGTCCAGGCAGTACTTCGCGATCAGATCGAACTTCCCTTCCTTGAACCACCGCAGCGCATCCAGCCCGCTGCCGGATTTGCCCCGCCCCAGCGTTGCCTGGGACAGGCTCTCCAGACTCAGACGATGACCGAGATTCTTGACGACTTCCTCCATGATGTCGAGTACCGGCAGCGTCGTCACGGAAAACGGCAGGTACGGCTGTAGCACCGGCAGGTCGAAGCGGCGGATGTTGAAGCCGATGAGCAGCTCGGCGGCCTGTAGGCGGGGGGCCAATTTCGGCGAGAGGTCCGCTTCGAGGTACGCGTCATAGCGGTCTTCCTCATAACTATAGACGCCGACAAGCGACACGCCGAGTAGTTCCGGCTTGCGCCCGTCGACCTCGTTGAAGTCTTTCTGAGTTTCTACATCTAATACTAATCGTTCACTCATTTGCCTTGATCCGTAGCCGGCTTGCAAGCCGGGACATTTCTATTTTCGCAGATGGGAGGCTGCGGCGAAAATAGAAACGTCCCGCACGGTCAATGAACCCAGAGCGCGGGGATGAGGCCGCCGCCGCGGGAGACGTTGACGACGGGCAGGCCCGAAAACCGCCCCACCAAGCCAATCGCGGAAGAGTTGAAGAAAAAACCCGACACGACGCAGCGCTCGGTGAAATGGACGCCGCCCTCGCGCAGCATCGGAAACACGTCGGTGGGCACGCGGGCCAGCGCCTGCACGACATACCGTTCTCTGCCGCGCAACGCCCGCTGCAGCACAGACTCCCATTCGCGCTGGCTGACCGTCCGCCCCAGCGTGACCCCTTCCCCGCCAAACAGCGTGTTGGGCTTCAGCACAAGCCGGGCTTTGTTGCGCCGGATAAACGGCAGCAGGTCCACCGTGCGACCGGAAGGATCCGTCACCCGTGCGTCGCGCACGAGCCGCGTCCACAGCAGATGCTGGCGGAAGAACGCCCGCTGAGCCGGTCGGAAGTAGCGCATGAAGCGCGTGTCGGTGAAGATCTCCCACGCGGACTTCTGGTCAAACTCCCACGTGAGTCCTGAGATGAGCCGCCCTTCCGAAACCGCGCGTCGCAGGGCGCTCAGGCGATGCCCCCCGGTTTCCATGTCAACGAACTCTTCAAGTTCCGAATCGCGGTAGAGCAGATCAACGGGCAAGCCGCGCGCCACCAACCGGCCGCGGACCAGCCGCAGCTGGCGCGGGTCCGCGACGACTGCTTTGAGCCCACGGCTCGCGAAGTACCGGGCCAGCTCGCCGAACTCGTCGGTGCCGGTCGTGAAGTCCATATTCTCGATGAGCGCGATGCCCTTCAGCGGGCGGCCGAGGCGGCGCGCGACGGCGGCGAGCTCATCGAACAACAGCTGGCGCGGGTCCGGTGTAGCGGTGATGACGCGGCCTGGGAAGGCGCGGGAGAGCACATCGCCCAGCACATCCATCACAATCCCGCAGCCGGTCGGCGCGTAATGGACGCCGCCAACACCCACGGTGTTGGGTTCCAGCATCCGAAAGTCGGCGCGCCAGCGGGCGTGGTCGTAGATCGCGGTCGAGTCCAGGCGCCCGACGACCGCCAGCGGCCGCGCCCTTGGATGGCGGACCAGCCGCAGCCATGATTCGCGCGCCGGCTCAAAGCGGATGATGCGGCGCACGTCCTCGCGCGCGGCATAGAGCCGGGGCAACCGCAGCAACGCATCCGCCAGCAGGTGCACCGAGCGGTGGAACATCAAGAGCTGCTGGCTCGTCAGCACCCAGGGCTTGAGCGCGATGTCGATCGTCCGTGGCTGTCCAGCATCATTGACGTACCGGCAGCCGCGCACATCCGCCAGGGCGCGCATGGCATGGAGCCGGTCCAGCAGCGCGCCGCGCCCCAACCGCCGCAGCGCATGATCGAGTCGAGATCCAGGAATGTAGTCCATCACCGAAACGCTATTATACACTACGGGACGACGAGCCATGATTCCATGGCGGCGGGTGGGGGCTCGTCGCAGGCCCCGCCGCCCCGTGACGTCGGGCGACGTCTATGGTATGATCGCCCACATGGCAGCGCCTGCAGTCCCCCGCGACCTCGTTGCCCGGCTCGTGCGCGATCTCAAGCGGCGCGGCGTCGACTACGCCGACGTCCGGTACGAACACCTCCTCCACGAAAGCCTCCTCGTGGAGCAAGGCCGCGTCTCCTCGGTGAGCCTTCATGAAAGCGCCGGCATCGGCATCCGCGTCCTCCTCAACGGGTCGTGGGGATTTGCGTCCACCCCGCATCTCATCCCCGCGCACCTGAAGCGTGCCGTCACCCAGGCGATCGGGCTCGCCAAGGCCTCGGCGTCCGTGAACAAGCGACCGCGGCCGCTCGCCTCCGTCGAGCCTGCGCACGGCGTCCACCGCTCCCGCTGGACGATCGACCCGTTCGAGGTGCCGCTGTCCAAGAAACTCGACTATCTCCTGTGGGCCAACACGAGCCTGCTCGGCCCCGAGGCGGTCACCCAGGCGACCAGCCACATGGATTTTTATAAACGGCGCAAGCTGTTCTGCTCGACGGAGGCAGCCCAGGTGGAGCAGCTGCTCATCGAAAGCGGAGCGGGGCTTGAGGTCGTCGCCCGGCACGGCAACGAGGTCCAGAGCCGTAGTTTCCCCAACTCGCACAACGGCGCCTTGGCCCAGGCGGGGTTTGAATACGTCAAGCAGCTCGACCTCGTCGGGGGGGCGAAGACCGCGCAGACCGAAGTCCTTCAACTGCTACGAGCGCATCCGCCGCGCCCGGGGCAGACGACCGTGATTCTCGATCCCACCCAGGTCGTGATGCAGCTCCATGAGTCGTGCGGCCATCCCACGGAATTGGACCGCGCGCTGGGCCAGGAGCTGAGCTACGCCGGCGGCAGCTTCCTGCAGCCGGAGTGCCTGGGCACGCTGCGCTACGGCTCACCCGCGGTGACCATTGTGGCGGATGCCACGATCCCTGGCGGGGTGGGGAGTTTCGCCGTCGATGATGAGGGCGTGCCGGCCCAACGGGTGGAGCTGGTGCGCAAGGGCGTGTTCGTCGGCTACCTCAGCTCACGCGAATCTGCGGCGCGATTGGGCCTTGCGGCCAGCGGCGGGGCGATGCGGGCGGAGGGGTGGGACGTCCCGCCAATCATCCGGATGACCAACGTGAATCTGGAGCCGGGAGAGGCGACGTTGTCGCAGTTGCTGCACGGGGTCAGACGCGGGTATTTGCTGTCCACCAACAAGAGCTGGTCGATCGACGACAAGCGGATGAATTTTCAGTTTACGACCGAGATCGGCTGGGAAATCGAAGACGGAAAGCTCGGCGCGATCGTGAAAAATCCTCTCTATACGGGCATCACGCCGAAGTTTTGGGGCCGCTGCACCGGCGTCGGGCGGCGGGAGGATTGGCGGCTGTGGGGCATTCCCAACTGCGCGAAGGGTGAACCCATGCAGCTCATGCATGTGGGGCACGGCGCCTCGTATGCCCGATTTGATGGAGTACAAGTGGCCCCCGCCCGTTAACAAATGATCGGATACTCCCGGTTACTTACGGCACTCTCAAAACTCGTGAAGCAGGCCCGGGCTGACGACGTCAGCGTCTGCGCCCAGGCGAGCACCCGGCGGGTCTTCCGCTTCGCCCATGAAGCAATCCACCAGGACCTGGCCCAGGAGAGCATCAACGTCACGGTGAAAGTCATCGCGAACCACCGCGTGGGAATTGGGAGCGCCGACACGCTGGAGCCGGAGAGCCTGCGTCGCTGCGTGCGCGCAGCACTCGAAATCGCCAAGCACTCACCGCCCTCCTCCGATCTGCCGCCGCTGCCGCGCGGACATCGCATCCGCTCAACGGCCGAGTACGTCGCCGCGACCGCCCGCGTCAGCCCCGCCAGCTGTGTGGCAGACCTGAAGCGGCTGTTCCAGATGTGCCGCGGGGTGGGGGCCCAGCTTGCCGGCTCGATCATCGTCGGCGAAGACGAGCTGGCCGTCGTCAATTCGTCAGCGACGGCGTGCTACGCCTCCTCGACCATCGCTGGGGCGAAGCTGGTGACGATGTACCGCAAGCTCTCCGGCTTCGCCAGCGGGGTGCACCGTGACATCGCACAGCTGAGCCTCGACGGACTGCTCAAGCGCTCCCTGAGCCAGTCGCTTCACCGGCTGGAGCCGGTCACGCTTCCCCTCGGCACGTATGAGGTCATCCTTGAACCTGAGGCGGTCGCGGAGCTCATGGAGTGGCTGGGCTCCATCGCCTTCGGCGCCAAGAGCGTGGAGAAACGCACGAGCTTTCTCGCTGGGCAGATGGGGGAACAGCTCATGGACCGCCAGGTCACGATTCTGGACCATGGGAATCAGCCGGGCAGCCTGCGTCTGCCGTTCGATTTCGAGGGCACCCCGAAACAGAAGGTGATCTTGATCGACCGCGGCAAGGCCGCCGGGATCGTGTATGATTCATTGTACGGGCAGCGTTTCGGCCGCGCTTCGACAGGACATGCGGTGTCCCCCGATGACGTCGAGGGACCGATGCCGCTCCACCTGGCGATGGTGCCGGGTCGCAGTGCCGCCGCGCAGATGGTGCGCGCCTGCCGCCGCGGCCTGCTCATTCCCCGGTTCCATTACGTCAACGGGTTGCTCAATCCCCGCACGGCCCTCATGACCGGTCTGACGCGGGAGGGGACGTTTCTCATCGAAGACGGCAAGCTCGTCGCCCCGGTGGCGACGATGCGCTTCACGCAGAGTATCACGGAAGCGTTCAGCCGCGTCGCCGCCGTCTCCAAAGAACGCCGATTGGTCGCCGACCCGAACACAGGACTAGGCTGCGCGCTGACGCCGACGGTCCACTTAAAGCGGTTTCACTTCACCGGCCGCTCCGAATCGTAAGATGGACGCAATGCGGAATGAAAAACGGCCATTCCGAATTCCGAACTCCGAATTCCGAACTTCCGTGTTGCTTGTCGCTTGTTGCATGTCGCTGGTGGTGGGGTGCGCCGCCCTGCCGCTGCCGTTTCCGCTGCAGCACAAGGAGCCAAGCACCGCCGGAGTGCCGTTTGCCGTACTCGACGACGGCTACACCGATTACGTCGGCGCCGTCCACATCCACACGACGTACTCGCACGACGCGCACGGGACATTCGAGGATGTCATCCGCGTCGCCAACGCCCAGCGGCTGGACTACGTCATCCTCACCGAGCACAATAACCTCCGCGCCCTGCGCGACGGCCGGCAGGGCTGGTACGGCGGCACCCTCGTGCTGATCGGCATGGAAATTTCCACGCACGACGGCCACTACCTGGCGTTCAACGTGACCGAGGAGATCGACCGGAAAACCCTGACCACTCAGCAGGTCATTGACGAGGTCAACCGCCAGGGCGGCTTCGGCTTCATCGCGCACCCCTATTTTAAGAAAGCCCGCTGGAACGACTGGGCGGTCACCGGCTTCACCGGCATCGAAGCCTACAACGTCGCGCACGACAGCCTCGATGAGAACCGTGCGCGCCTTGTCGCGTGGACGTTTACCGTCCCGCCGGACATCTTCTGGTTGTCGCTGCTGGACCGGCCGTATGATCCGCTGCGCACGTGGGATCAGCTCATCGCCCGTCGCGGACGAATCGTCGGCATCGGCTCCACCGACGCCCATGAGTTCCATCTCATGGGCCTGAAATTTGCCCCGTACGAGATCATGTTCCGGTTCGTGCGCACGCACATCCTGGTCTCATCCCCGACACTGACCAAGGAGGGAGTGTACGACGCCCTCCGAGCGGGGCACGCGTATATCGCGATCGAACTCGCCACCGAAGTGAACGAGTTTCTCTTCATGGCGGAGGATGGTAAACAGGTGCTGGGCATCATGGGTGATGAGGTCGCGTTCCAGCCGGGTCTGACGCTGACGACCGTGCTGCCCGCCGTCGCTGAGCTGACGCTGTTTCGTAACGGCGAGGCGGTGGACCACACGATCGGCCAGAGCTGGCAGATTCCGGTCACCCAGCCAGGCGCGTATCGCGTGGAAGCGATGCGCCACACCAAGCCGTGGATCATCTCGAACCCGATCTATGTCCGTGCGGCAACATCCACGCCTGAGGAGAAGGAGAAGGTAGAAGATGGAAGGTAGAGGGTGGATCAAGTTCCACCTTCTATCTTCCACCCTCTATCTTCTAGTAGGGCTCCCCGGCTGCGCCTACGCCC